>LJXT01000183.1 GCA_001314815.1 Algoriphagus marincola HL-49 | reverse complement strand
TGGTGGAGGAGGATTAGTAGGAGAGCTTCCTCCTCCTCCTGTAGGTGGGTTCACGGGAATAGATGATCCTCCACCTCCGTCAGGTATGGAAGTACATTCTAAAATATAGACTGGCGCCGAGCTTCCTACCCCCATGAATATTCCATAGACTGGGAAGTCAACCCAATAACCTGAACAAACTATTAAGGAAGAATAATCTCTAGATGAAACCTTCGGCTCCTCGGTCTGATAGCGGATATGAGAGATCAGCTGCCCGTTTTCTACTTTGATACTTCTTAGATGTCGCTCATCATAGGTAAAGAGATCAATCATCCCGGTCCAACCTAAAGGTATCTGATGGTAGGTCATCCCTTCGGACTTCTGACCTTCACTGAAGTAGCGGACTACTACCGGTACAAATCCATCTGCTACCTGAGGATTTTCTACAAATAAAAGGCTCTCCTCCGTCAAGTCATCGGCCTGACTGCCATATTTTTCCATAAATGTAGTAGGCATGATCCCTGTCAGATTTTTAAGATGAACCTCAAACACTTGTCTCCCGTCTGGGAATTGATAGGAATAAAAATCTTCCCAATCTGGCTCTTTTTCAAAAAATGGTAAAATCAAATCTTTGCTGAATTCCCGGGCATTGGCTGAGCCCGGCTTGGGCTGCAAGAGCTCTTGGTTAGTTTCAAACCAAGACTTCACTTTCTGTATCTACGGGCTAAGGCTTAGTTTTTTATCCGTGGAGGTTTGAATATCCTCCTCCTGAATACAGGAAAACCCTATCAATAAGAGAACTGACAAACAGGCAATAGCACTGAGGCGCCAAAAACTTTTCTTATCCCTTAGTAAAGAAGCAGAGAGGAGGGGGGTTAAATTAGTTTTCATTTTATACTGAAAAAGATACATGAATTAATTAAATCCAATGATAGGACTAGTTAACTATAAATCCAATAAAAAATTTCTAAATTTTTCAAAATCGATGTTTTTACGCAAGCATAAAAAGCCGGTATTATCCAATCGTCCGACTTCTTTCGAAGCAGGGCAGCCTCATCCTAAAATCCAGTTTTAATCCCCAAAAAGACTTCCTGTACCGGGATTGGGCTTTATTTTTAGATGCTGGTAGGCCAACTCGGTAGCCATTCTTCCCCGAGCTGTACGCTTCATATATCCTTCCTGAATCAGAAAAGGCTCATATACTTCCTCAATGGTCTCGGCTTCCTCTCCACAGGCCGTGGCAACCGTGCCCAGGCCTACGGGCCCACCTTTGAATTTCTCAATGATGGTCAGCAAGATACGATTATCCATCTCATCCAATCCATGTTCGTCAACATCCAAGGCATCCAAGGCCATTTTAGCAATATCCAAGGTAATGGTCCCATCCCCCTTCACCTCTGCAAAATCCCGGGTTCGGCGCAAAAGCATATTCGCTATACGAGGCGTACCACGACTTCTTCGGGCGATTTCAAAGGCAGCTATTTCATCGATAGGAGTATCCAAAATTCCCGCAGACCGGGAAACAATATCGGTCAGTAGTTTGGCATCGTAATACTCCAAGCGGGAGTTGATTCCAAATCTTGCCCGAAGGGGTGAGGTCAATAGACCCGATCGGGTAGTCGCTCCGATCAGGGTAAATGGACTGAGGGAAATCTGCACCGAGCGGGCATTTGGGCCGGAGTCTAGCATGATATCAATCCGAAAGTCCTCCATAGCGGAGTAGAGGTACTCCTCCACGATAGGGTTGAGGCGATGGATCTCATCTATGAAAAGTACATCTCCCTCCTCCAGATTGGTCAGCAAACCTGCCAAATCCGAGGGCTTGTCCAACACAGGTCCTGAAGTGATTTTAATTCCCGCCTGAAGCTCATTGGCGATGATGTGACTCAGGGTGGTTTTTCCCAACCCGGGAGGTCCATGCAAGAGAACGTGATCCAACGGTTCGCTCCGCTTTTTTGCTGCCAAAACAAAGACCTTCAAGTTCTCAACGATCTTGGCCTGACCGGTAAAATCCTCAAAACTCAAGGGTCGTAAAGCCCGCTCAAATTCTTGATCCTTGGGGCTTAAGCTTTCTTCGTCTCCGCTCAGGTAGTCTTCTCTCATGGTTTTGCTTTGACACAAATATAGAAAAATCCCATTCTGACTAATTACAATTTGTCTTTGCCTTGGTTATGAAGCTGAAAATTGAGCTAAATTTGAATCTCTTAAGAAAATGGATAGATTTTACAATTAGGAGGAAAATTGGTTGAAAATCCGGATGGAAATTCAGGTTACACAAACAACGAACATCGGCCATCCATCATCGGACTTTTAAGACTGATTTGTAAAGCTCGGTAATTGAGATTACCCCACAATCACATCAATAAACTATGCGATCCAATCAACAAAAAAATATCATTTACTCCCTGGTACTCCTCCTGATGGTCTTGGCGGTATATCTCTGGAGAAATCGTGGACAAGAAGAAACCGAGGCAGTAAAGGAAACCATCTATGAAGGTCGGATTTCCATTACCGGTCAGACCATGGGCACTAGCTACCAAATCAGCTATTTGGATCCCAAAGGGAGAGACTTGAAGTCTTCCGTGGACTCCCTGCTTCTTGTTTTCAACCAAAGCCTGTCCACCTATATCCAAGACTCAGAGATCAGCCGCTTCAATCAGCAGGACAGCCTGGTTTTTTACTTACCCTATTTCCCGGAGGTCCTGAATGCCTCCAAAGCCATCTATGAGCAGACAGAAGGAGCCTTTGACCCTACGGTGGGTCCTTTGGTCAATGTCTGGGGCTTTGGTCCGGATGGGCCTAGTCTGAAGGACTCGGTTGAGATTCGGGATCTCTTGAAGCTAGTTGGCTTCGACAAGGTTGTCTTTGATGAAAAACAGGTCAGTAAGACCGTGACTGGCTTGTATTTGGACTTTTCGGCTATTGCTAAAGGTCAGGGAGTGGATGTAGTGGCGGATTTTTTGGTAGAAAAAGGCATCCATGATTTTTTGGTAGAAATCGGAGGAGAATTGGTGGCAAAAGGCGTCAATGACCAGGGGGAAATTTGGAAGGTAGGCATCAATAGACCGGAAGAAACAGCGATGGCATCAGATCTTTATTCTATCATCGCACTGGATGACAAGGGCATGGCCACCTCGGGCAACTACCGCAATTTTTACGTACAGGACTCTGTGAAAATTTCCCACACCATTGATCCAAAGACCGGTTACCCGGTCAGGCATAACTTGCTTTCAGCTACGGTAATTGCCTCAGACTGTATGACCGCCGATGCCTATGCTACAGCCATGATGGTGATGGGCTTGGACAAAGCTATTGCGCTGGATGAAGAGATGGAGGAGATCAAAGTATTTTTGATTTACAGTGACTCAACTGGCGAGTATCAATACCATGTCAGTGAAGGACTTAAGCCATACTTATCCTTTCCTACCAACTGATAAGAGGAAATAAATGCAACATTATTGCAACATTATTGAATTTTCTTACCTTTGCCATGGTTTTCAAACATGGCCAGATAGAATTGGCCCTGTCCCGACATGGTATTAAACTTTATCCTTCTTTTTTTCACGGCAATCCTTGCAGGCTCTTTGGTGTTTTTTGCGCCTAGTTGGAAGGATAAGTATTTCAAACTTTTCCTGGTATTTGCAGGATCTTATCTTTTTTCGATAACGATTTTGCATATCATTCCGGAGCTATTTGATAGTGGCTTTGATAGTGCCAAAATGGGGCTCTACATCCTTATTGGCTTTCTTTTGCAGCAGATTTTGGAGTTTCTATCCAGTGGAATCGAGCATGGCCATATCCATTTACCTCATGGCCCAAAATCCAAGGGGGTGTTGACGGTGATGCTGGGATTGTTTATCCATGCCTTCCTGGAAGGTACACTTCTTTCGCATGGTACTTTGATGGGAGATACAACTGCCCACATTGGGCATTCACATAGCGAAAATACGCTTTTATTAGGCATCATTCTTCATAAAGGACCCGCAGCTTTTGCCTTGGCCGCTGTACTGTTACAGGTTTTGTCGAAACGCTGGACCTTGATCCTTTTGGTGGTATTTGCCTTGGCTTCCCCGCTAGGGATGATTTCGAGCTCGCTTATTTTCCAGTCGGGAATTTTGGAGAAAGAGTGGATTGGTGTACTCTATGGTTTGGTCACGGGAGGGTTTTTGCACATTTCCACTACCATATTCTTTGAAAGCAGCCCACATCACAAATTACAGCTCAATAAACTCCTGGTCAGCTTTCTGGCAGCTGGATTAGCGATAATTTCTGAGTTTTTAATTTGAGATTGAAAATATGGAAATAAGGAATCATGCCCATATCCTAAATCTCTTTTGAAATCAAGCTGGAAGTAGGAAGAAAGAAGATCGAAGTATTCGGCTTCTTCATATCAACGCTTATTTTAGACCGTTTAGTTTTAATATTGGCAGGAGAGCGAATAATCATTTTTAAGGAAGATTCGGCTAGATATAAGTCCCAATCACCAAATTTCTTTCTGTTTAAGATTGATTTTTCTATTTGAAAATAAATATTTGCTAAATAAGTATAGTTTCGCTAATTTACTATAGTTCATCATGAAAGTGAAATATGGAAAAGCCCTTTTGTCCCAAATGCAATCACCCGAAAGTCGTAAAAAGTGGAATTATAGGCGGCAGACAGCGATTCAAATGCAAAAAATGCAATTACCATTTCTCAGTCAATAAAATCGGAAAAGGCATCGATTCCTATTACGTGGTCAAGGCGCTTCAGCTTTATGTAGAAGGAATTTCCTTTCGGGAAATCGAAAGAATATTGGGCGTGAGCCATGTGTCTGTCATGAACTGGGTGAGACAATATAAAATCAAAGCACCTGAACAATACGACTACCGCCCCACATATAAAGTACTCAGCCACGAAGAATTGGTCAAATTCATGACAAAAAAGGAAAATCTTCAAGGATCAGGAATGCTGCTCACTGAATTGGGCGATAAATTTATGATGATCAAATGGGAGCGGTTTAAAAATGGCTAAGCAAATATTATTCGGTTAGCTATATTTTTTTAGCAAAAATAGATGTTAATTTTTTGATTTGACCTTCTTCCCCACATCTTAGGACATCACTTATCTACAGGCCTGGATAGGTGGCACTTACCAACCCAAAATAATCATGAAGAACAAATTCACCATGCTTTTGAGCATGTGTGGCGTCCTGCTATTCGGGATGCCCACCTATGCCCAAAAGCAGACCCAAGAAAAAGTCAGGCCTGAAAAAGCAGATCAGGATTTTGTAGATCACACCTACAAACCACTCACCCTGAAGCTAAATGATGACGGATCAAAATACATCCGATTCCTACTTTGGAATCAAATGTGGGCCCGAGTAATCCAAAACAATCCCGGAACCCTAGATGTAGCGGGAAGCCCACAATCCACTACGACTGATATCGGTATTCGAAGAGCACGGGTACTTGCCTATGCGGAAA
>LJXT01000182.1 GCA_001314815.1 Algoriphagus marincola HL-49 | reverse complement strand
GGACTTTTCATCTTCCAATACTAAAATCTCTTCCCAATTTAACCCATCTGTTGAGCCCAAAAGACTCAGCTTTTGCCGGCCTTTGGGGATGGGATTGCAAAGCAAAAGATGGTAGCCGTTTGCCAGTGTGACTGCATCAATTCCAGAATTATTATGGGTGATTTGGGTTGGCTCGAGTTCAGTCCAACTTTCTCCCTGATCATCCGAAAAAGCAGTGGCTATTACCCCTTCCTGAGTTCTGCAGAGCATTTGAATTTTCCCGTCTGAATGAAAAAGTATGGTAGGCTGAATGGCCGAAAAGGGTCCTTCAATCTCCCGCTTCTCCCAATTCTGCAGCTTTTCATCGCTTAGTTCTACATGACTTGTCCAGATGCCATTGGTCTCGAAGCTACTCGGGTGCAAGAGTTTTCCGTTGGCGAGTTTCACGCTTTTATTTTTGACAGGTCCCAAAAAACCAGGTGGGGTTTGCACCGCTTTGGACCAGGACTTTCCTCCATCATTTGACTTTTTATAGAGTCCCCACCATTCACGAGGATTTGGCCCTTCTTTGTAGAAAAGTAGGATTTCACCATTCGATTGTTGATAGAGTACGGGATTCCAGGTTGGATTTCTGAATACCTCGTTTTCGATTCCATCGGCTACCAAAGTAGGGGTGGACCATCCTTTTTGATCTCTCAAAGAGGTGTAAATACTGACATCCGGGTGACGCTCGTAAGTACCTCCAAACCAGGCCGCCAGAATTCCGTCCTCTGTCTCAATCAAGGTAGAGGCATGGCAGGAGGGGAAGGGGGCGTTTTCATAGATAAACTCTTGGCTGATGATTTTGGGGTTAATTTTTTCAGAATCGGAACTGGTGATTTGAAAGAGTATTCCAATCAATTGAATCAATATGGCCATAGTACAAGGGGTTTTGAGCTGAATGAAGAAGATCAGGTGATTGCTATGTATATCAGTTAACTGTAACTTTAGATTCCAAGTGACTTTTTGGCGAATTCCAGGAAAATCTCCCAGTCTTCCCAGATCAATCCATGTTCACCTTCACGAATATGGTATCCCAACGTATTGGAGGAAACCGGGCCCTTCAGTTCTTCCCAGTTGGTTTTAAAAGGACTCTCCTTTGCATAAATCCAAGAAAAGACCTCACTACCGATCTGAAGCCCAAGATATTCACCTTTTGGATCGGCCCATTCATCAGCTTTTGCGCTAGCATAGTAAACCGCTCTGGGAGCGATCAGTGCTGGCAACATGTGCTGGTCGAGTGGAAGCGATTCTTCAGCATCATTGTACTTCCGGAAATTCTCCGCGAACCAATGCGTGAATCGATTATTGATGATTTCTATAGTTTCTCCAAACTTCCTTTTTGACAAAGCAGCCCCTCCGCAGCCAGACTCATTGGCATACGTGATTGCCCAACGAGGGTCATTGGCAGAAGCCCAGAGAGCCGCTTTCCCCGATCTGGAGTGCCCCACCAAAACAGATTTTGAGGCATTAATTCCTTCGTGCTGCTCAAAGTAATCCATGGCTCTAATTGCTCCCCATCCCCAGGCTCCCAAAGCTTTCAGACCATCACTTTTTTCCTTTTGCTCTGGATAGAGGTTGGTCAAAATACCATTCACATACCTTGTCGTGTCATCGGGTGCTACCGTTTCTGCATGGAAGGATGCTGTGGCAAAACCTCTTTCGATCAACTCAGCTACTGGCCAGTACCCTTCCTCAGCAAGCGAACCATCTTCTTCTGGGGCGCGATGGTTGATAAGCAAAATAATAGGATAGGGGCCATTGGATTCTTTGGGTAAAAAGACATTAAGTCGCATTACATGGGAGCCTTCTCCACGCCGGATTTTGATGTCTACCTCTTCAAGCTTGGCAATGGAGTTAAATTCATGATTGGCTCTTTCATTCACTTCAAAGCTGACTTGATCGAAGTCCTTTGGAATTTGACCATAAACTTCAGATTCAAAAAGCCTGAAAATTTCCGGTCTTCGGTGATTTTCCCAATCCTCCTTTGAATCGATGACTTTACCTTTTTCGCTTATGAATATGGAAGGAAGGTGAAGGGGAGGAACCTTGCTTTCATCGTAATTGACTTGAGATAGTGCCATCTTTGATGTGAGTAAAATGGGTAAAAAAACAGCCAGTAATTTGAGCCGAGTTTGCATGATTTCTTAGGTTTAATTTGCCTCAGCTGCTACCCGAGAAGGCACAAAAGGCTCAAATGGATACTCTGTGGGCAGGATTTCTATCCCAGAAGTCACTTTGAGTGGGGTCTCTCCAGCAAAGGTTAATTCCACAAAATACCCTCTAAAACCCTCATCAGGAATCTGCATATTGACCTCAAGCTCTCCTTCTGCAGGCATGGCGATTTCTTCTGCTACCCAGTTGGGACCAAATTCATCAACTCTGAAATCTCTGGAAAGCGGATTGTAAGCCGACCATAATTTGACAGAAACAGGCATCTGCTCGGGATTGACTTTGACGTGAATAGTGTTTCCTTCTATTCGCCAAGAGTATTCCGGTCGCTTTTCATTTTCTAATACTGAATTGTAAAATGAAATCAGGTTTGGTAGCGCATCCGATTCACTCAGATCATGACCGAAATTTGGGACATACTGAACGTGTTTTTCGCCTTGCAATTCATTCCAATAGAACTCCCAACTATCAGGTTGGAAAAACTGATCTCCTGCTGCATTGATCAGAAGTTTGGGCAGGTCTAACTCATCGATAAAAGAGTAAGGTTCCGTAATCTCCAGCAAGCGATCAAACTCCGGAGTTCCTATCCAATCCATGATTCCTTCCTGTACATAATTATCTACCGCAGGAGCCCAGAATCCATAGTTTCGCCAGTGGTGCATAAAGGAAGGCTCCAGGTTGAGCATATCGATCACAACCGGTGCGATAGCAACAACCCGGTCATCGGTAGCAGCTGTGGTCCAGGTAGTCCATCCTCGCTTGGAAGCTCCCGCCACAAAAAAGTTATTCAAATCCTTCTGGTAGTTTTCTTTGATCACTTCTTGGATCGCATCCATGGCAAGCTTGGTGGCTTTGGTCATGGGAAACCGAGCTAACCAGATAGCATCCTCGTCTTTGGCTCCGCCTTCCAAAAACTTCCTCCAGCCATAAGCAATGATGGCATCTTCATACCGCTCGCCTTCCGGATCCCCAGCAAATGTCAAAGGTTGAAAGGGTACATTGTGGATTTGTGCGACGATGGAATTGGTCTGAGAGGCTGCTGCTTTTAGTAGGGCATCAGGCTCCTGAGGCATCTCAGTTTCTCTGCTTCCTCCTCCGATCCAGAGCATTCCTGTTTGATGGGTAGTGTTTTTTGGGACTAGGATCGACACCCAATGCCACCAATGGGTTTCATCCACCAAAGAATCGCTGAGCCACTTTTGGGAGTACATTTTCAGAACGTGAAAATCCATTTCCTCTCCGGGGACAGAATGCACTATTTCATAGGAAAAGTCTGGTGACTCCGATTGGACATAGGCTTCGAGCAAATCGATTTGGATAGGTTCTTCTTCAGGTGATTTTTCAACTGGACCCTGGCAAGCAAAAAGGCCAAAGGCAATTATAAGGACTTGGAAATAAGATTTGGTTTGCATTTTTTCTGGATTTTGGGCAATTGATTCTGGTGAATAATAGGTAAAAACTAATAATTTTAAATTCAGTCAACAAGAGAAGAGCTAAAACGCTCGATTGAATATAATGAATTTGACGATTATGAATTTGAGAGCCAGTTATTTAATCCTATTCTTATTTGGTTTCGGGACTGTTTTTGGGCAGGAGATCAAATCTCCAAATGGAGAAATGCAGCTAGCTTTTTCCCTTGACGCAGCCGGCGCCCCAACCTATCAGCTGAACTTCAAGAATAAACCCGTGATCAAATCAAGCCGATTGGGATTCGATTTGAAAAACGACTCTACCGATTTGATTCAGGGATTTCAAATAATCAATTCTTCGGAAAATACTTTTGATGAGACCTGGACTCCCGTATGGGGGGAGGAAAGCGAGATTCGGGATCATCATCAGGAGCTTTTGGTCGAGCTCATTCATCAAGCATCCAAGCGCAAGATGAATATCCGATTTCGCCTTTTTGATACAGGATTGGGTTTTCGCTATGAGTTTCCGGTGCAGGAAAATATGGGGCATTTTGTGATCACGGAGGAATTGAGTCAGTTTGCCATGACAGGAGATCACACTGCTTTTTGGATACCGGGAGATTATGATACCCAAGAATACGACTATACCGAGTCCAAGCTTTCAGAAATCAGAGGCCTGATGGAGACGGCAATTACCCCAAATGCATCTCAAACGCCCTTTTCCGAGACGGGTGTTCAGACATCGCTTATGATGAAATCTACCGATGGCCTTTATATCAATATTCATGAAGCGGCATTGATCGATTATCCGGCAATGCACCTCGAATTGGATGATCGTGCGATGGTTTTTCAATCTCACCTTACACCGGATGCGCAGGGAGACAAGGGCTATTTATATACTCCTGCGCAAAGCCCTTGGCGAACAGTAATCGTATCAGATCAGGCAGCAGAGATTTTGGCCTCCAGAATCACCTATAATCTCAATGAACCTTCCAAAATTGAAAATACTTCCTGGATCAAACCCATGAAGTATGTAGGGGTTTGGTGGGAAATGATCACGGGTCAAAGCTCCTGGTCCTATACGGATGAATTGAAAGCGGTGAAGTTGGGAGAAACTGATTTTTCCCAAGTCAAACCCAATGGTACCCATGGAGCAAGTACCGAAAATGTTAAAAAGTATATCGATTTTGCCGCTGAACATGGATTTGATGGGGTGTTGGTCGAAGGCTGGAATGAGGGTTGGGAAGACTGGTTTGGCAATTCGAAGGACTATGTATTTGACTTTGTGACCCCTTATCCGGATTTTGACTTGGATGGGATTACGGCTTATGCGAAGGAAAAGGGTGTGCAAATGATCATGCACCATGAGACCTCCTCTTCAGTTCGAAATTATGAGCGTCATCTAGATGAGGCCTATCAATTAATGAAGGACTATGGATATCCTGCGGTGAAAAGTGGTTATGTGGGGGATATGCTACCCAGAGGTGAATATCATTACAGTCAGTGGCTAGTGAATCACTATCAATATGCGGTTGAAAAAGCAGCGGAGTACCAAATCATGGTCAATGCCCACGAAGCGGTGAGGCCTACAGGAGTAGCCCGAACTTGGCCAAATCTAATCGCAAATGAATCGGCAAGAGGGACAGAATACCAAGCATTTGGAGGAAATAAGGCAAATCACGTGACCATTTTGCCTTTCACAAGACAGATAGGTGGACCAATGGATTACACGCCCGGAGTATTTGAAATGGACGTATTCAATGGTTCCCATGTCAATAGCACTTTGGCAAATCAGTTGGCACTTTACGTGACTATGTATTCTCCTTTGCAAATGGCTGCAGACTATCCCGAAAATTACATGCGCTTTCCAGATGCCTTTCAGTTTATCAAGGATGTGGCTTTGGATTGGGAAAAAAGCTTATACCTCGAAGCTGAACCCGGTTACTACTTAACGATTGCCAGAAAGGCCAAGGATACGGGAGAGTGGTTTGTTGGAAATG
>LJXT01000181.1 GCA_001314815.1 Algoriphagus marincola HL-49 | reverse complement strand
ATGGTACTGGGGTTACACCCGGGAGAGTAGGTCGCCGCCTCATTATTCAAAACCTCAGCCCCGATTCCTGTCGGGGTTGGGGTTTTTTGGTTTTAGGACAACCCTCTTTTTGTGATCAATGAAATCTGATAATATTCATTCCTGATTAGGAGATTTATTTTTCATTTTTGGATTATTGTCGCAGTTTTGTAGCAAATCACGATCGAATGGCTGTATTATTTAAAGGGTTGAGATGGGTTCACAAGGGAAAGTCCACAATTGGGGACTTTATCTTTGATAATGGAGAGATTATTCCTGCTGGATCTTATGACTCATCCCCCGCTGAGACTATCATAGCTGATGGATGGATTTGCTCTGAGGGTTGGGTTGATCTGAGAGTAAGTGCGGGAGAACCTGGTCACGAACATAAAGAAACAATTGAGAGCCTTTGCAATAGCCTTAATGTTTCTGGATTTTCAGGAGCTGTTCTTACTCCCAATACCGATCCAGTAATTGAAAACAAGGGATTGGTTGATTTCTTATTGAATAAGTCCAAAGCCTTTCCAGTTGAAATCATTCCCCAAGCTGCAGTTACTAAAGGTACTCAAGGAGAAGACCTGACGGAAATTTTGGATCTTCATTTCCAGTCCGGGGTCACCATATTTGGCGAGGGAAAAGTCTCTCTTTCCAATAGTGATCGCTACCTCAAGATTATCCAATATTTACAACGTGTCAACGGGATTCTTTTTGATCACGCTTATGATCCTTTACTGGCAATATTTGGTCAGATGCACGAAGGGGAAGTTTCTACCCAATTGGGGATGAAAGGAATTCCAAGACTGGCAGAAGAAGTAGCAATCCAAAGAAATTTAGAATTACTTCGATATGCAGGGGGACGGGTACATTTTCAAACTATCAGTACTGCAAAGTCAGTCGACCTGATAAGGCAAGCCAAAAAAGAAGGCCTGAATATTACTGCGGATGTCTCTATCTACCAATTGATTTTTAATGATCAGGATTTATTTGATTTTGATCCGAACCTAAAGGTCAATCCTCCATTTCGAGAGAAAGAAGATAGAGACGCATTGATTGAAGGTTTGAAGGATGGAACCATCGATGCTTTGGTTTCCAATCATCAACCTGAAGATTTCGATTCGAAATTTATGGAGTTTGATCTAGCCGCTTTTGGTATGACAGGATTGCAGACTTTTTTGCCTGCACTCAATCAATTGCAAGAAGAGCTAGGTTGGGAATTGTTATTAGAAAAAATAACCGATGGACCAGCAAAGGTTCTTGATTCAAAGATTTCTCGGGGTTTTACGATTTTCGATCCAATGGAAAAATGGATATACAACGAGGACTCCAATCATTCTTTAGCTTCTAATAATCCATGGTTTGGCAAAGAGTTACTCGGAAAGGTCAAATACAGGATATATGAAGGAAATCTTCTGAAAATCAATGAATAAATACCTCAGTTCTGCTTATCAGTTTGGAACCTTGGGAGGAATTCTAAGTTTAATTTCCTTTGGATTTTTAGCTTGGGTTCAGCCAGATCCGACAAATCTGAATTTGATTTTTGGATACATTATTACTCCAGTTTCCATTTTCTTGGCCTTGAAGTTTTTTAAAGATTATTCAAATAATGGCTACCTTTCCTTTGCGGAAGGAATGTCAGTAGGTTTTGTGACGTACATGCTGATCGCTATTATCTCGGCTTTGGGGATTTGGATTATTTTAGTTCTTTATCCCGATCTGTTTGAAGTTATAAAGGCCTCAAAAATTCAGGTTATGGAGCAAAGTAAGGATACTATCATTTCTCAAGTAGGGGAAGAGTCCTTCCAAGCAACCCAAAAAAGTATTCAAGAAATGGCTTCGATCGACATTGCGATCAACGATGGAATTTGGAAAATAGTCCCCGGACTGTTTTTTACCATTATTATTTCTATTATTTTGAGGAAAAACCCCAATTAAACGACTATGGAAGAAAAACAAACTCCTTTTCAAGCTGCCGTAAGACCAGGTCTTACCATTGGCTTAGTTTCTGTTGCACTTACGTTTCTGGTATATTTTATTGACTCTAGCCTCCTAGTAGCGGGTTGGTTTGGACTTGTGGCTCTTGCCATATTCTTTGTATTGGTTATCTTCTTCGGCAGGCAGTACCGGGCTGAATTAGGTGGATTCATGACCTTTGGCGTGGCCTTCAATTTTTCTTTCATCACCATGGTGGTTGCTGGATTAATCTCCATCATAGGAGGAATATTGCTTTATCAAGTAGTTGACCCTGCATTGCCCTCTGTTCTTGCAGAGCAATCTGTGGAAAATACTTTAGAAATGATGGAAAGCTTCGGTGCGTCTGCAGATGGGATGTCTGCTGAGCAATTGGATGAAATGAAGAATTCAATTTCAGATGGTTTCTCATTAATGGGGCAGATCAAGAGCTTTGGTTTCGCCCTTATATTTTATGCAATTCTTTCCCTTATCACGGGCGCTATTCTGAAGAAAAAAGATAAATCTCTGGATTACTGATATGTTGCAAATTTCGGCGGTTGTTCCTGTATTTAACGAGGAGGAATCCCTTTCAGAATTAACTCAATGGATTAGCCGTGTGATGAATGAGCACGGCTTTTCTTATGAAATTATCTTGGTCAATGACGGAAGTACAGATGACTCCTGGTCTGAAATAAGCCGCTTGGCGGAAGGTAATGGGAATATCAAGGGAATCAACTTTACCCGAAATTATGGAAAGTCAGCAGCTCTTGATGCTGGCTTCAAAAAAGCTCAAGGAAAAGTTGTCATTACCCTTGACGCAGACCTTCAGGATAGTCCGGATGAGATCCCTGAACTCTATCACATGATTCATGACCAAGGCTATGATGTCGTCTCAGGCTGGAAAAAAGAGCGTCACGATCCAATCACCAAAACCATACCTTCCCGCTTTTTTAATGCAGTGACACGATGGATTTCTGGGATCAAGCTGCATGATTTTAATTGTGGGCTAAAAGCTTATAAATTAAAAGTCGTCAAGAATATTCAGGTCTATGGAGAAATGCACCGCTATATCCCCCTTCTAGCCAAGTGGAATGGGTTTGGGAAAATAGGGGAAAAGGTAGTCCAACATCAAGCTCGAAAATATGGGGTCTCAAAGTTTGGGATCGAGCGATTTCTCAATGGTTTTTTGGACTTGATTTCAGTCTCATTTGTACATCGATACAAAAAGAAACCCATGCACTTTTTCGGGCTCCTGGGTACGCTTTCTTTTGTTTCTGGTTTCTTGATCACTTGCTGGCTTATTTTTCAGAAGGTTTACGGTCTGAAAAAGGGTCTAGAGGTGCGCGAAATCGTGGATCAACCACTTTTCTTTTTAGCTTTAGTGGCATTGATCATTGGGATTCAATTGTTTGTTACCGGATTTATCGCGGAGTTGATGACTTCCAACCAATCCAAAGAATCAGAGTACAAAATAGACGAAGAAATCAACTTTGACTATTGATGTTTTTTTCGGTAATCATTCCAGTTTACAATCGCCCTGAAGAACTCCGGGAGCTTTTGGACTCACTTTCGGCCCAATCTTTCCAAGATTTTGAGGTGATGGTCATTGAGGATGGTTCATCGCTGACATCTGAGTCGGTATGTGATTCATTTAGCGAAAAGCTAAATATCCATTACCTCTATCAAAAGAATCAAGGTCAGGGCTTTGCCAGGAATCACGGAATGCAAGAGGCTAAAGGCTCTTTCTATGTCATTTTTGATTCGGATGTAATTGTTCCCAAAGATTATCTCGAAAGACTCAAGATGGCAATTGAGTCTAGAAATTTAGACGCTTTTGGAGGTCCTGATGCGGCCGAATCCAGTTTTTCAACTTTGCAAAAGGCAATGGATTTTGCCATGACCTCTTTTCTGACAACGGGAGGGATTCGTGGAAAAATGAAAAACTCGGCTTCTTACCAAGCTAGAGGGTTTAATATGGGCGTATCGAGACAGGTTTTTGAAGAGACAAAAGGCTTTGTGGATCCGAATCGTGGAGAAGATATCGAATGGAGTATTCGAATAAAGAAGTCCGGATTTAAACTCGAGCTAGTCCGAGAAGCCTTTGTATTTCATAAGCGAAAGAATACTTTGAAATCATTTTTCAATCAAGCCTATTCCTTTGGTCAGAATCGAATTAATGTGTCGAGGTATCACGCAGATGCCGTAAAGCTGGTTCATTTATTACCTTCTACATTTTTGGTATTCTTAGCTTTAACCTTTGTTTCAGGTCTTTTTTCTTGGTCTATTTTTCCAGTATTGATCTTGGTCTTTTTGACTTGGATCACCTTGGTCTTCTTTTTTGCAAGTCTTCAATACATGTCCCTAAAAGTAGGAGGGCTGGCTATGGCAACTTCCATTCTTCAATTAGCTGGTTATGGGGCCGGCTTGCTTGTCGAAGGTTTTAGAAAGCTTTTAAAAGGTTAAACGCCCTTTTTACAAACAAAAATGGTCTCATCAGAAGGTAAAGCGAACTTTTGAACCATTTCAGCAGGAAGTTTTTTGACGAAGTCATTCTCTTCAATTTGTAATCCTGACCTTCTCAACCGCTCTGCATAGTCCTTTCCATACTTTCTTACATGGTCTCGCTGACCAAAGATTCGCTCTCTTTCAGCGGGGTCAGTGATCGATTTATCCTCTAAAGTTTCAGGAAGGTTATATACCGGCGATTGTAAGATTCCCCAGCCATTGGGCTTTAAAACTCTGTTGATCTCTGCACAGGACTTGATATCATCGTCGACGTGCTCTAATACATGATTGCAAAACACTACATCAAAGCTAGCATCAGGGAAAGGAATATCATGGATATCCATTTTAACCTTGGCCAAAGGAGACTCAATATCCGCGGTGATATATTCCAGGTTTTTTAGCGAATCGAAGGGCTTCAAAAAGCAGTGTTCTGGAGCCACATGTAATACGCGTAGATTAGCAGTGAAGAAGTTGGTTTTTTCCTGAAGAAAGAGCCACATCAAGCGATGCCGCTCCAATGAAAGGCAGTTCGGGCAAAGTGCATTTTCGCGTGCCTTTCTTCCATAGGGCAAAAACTTTCCAAATTGAGATTGACAAACTGGACACTGGACAGCATCACCTTTATTTTTCCAGGCAAAAAATTTCATAGCCAAAGGGCTGACACGCTGCAAAAAGGGTCTGGGAACGTAGCGAATGACGAAGGAAATGATGTTTTTGATCATGGAGCTGCAATTTAGCTATCGAAGCTTTGGCTAGCTAGTCATCCAAAAAATGTTTTAGCATTTTTTAGCATCAGATAGTAAATCCCCAGTTTGGAATTGAGATATCTATCAGTATTTTAGTTAAATTATTTCAACCGCCTAAGTCTACTGCATGAAAAAATTATTTATCCTACTACTCTCAATGGGGATTTTTTCTTTCCCCTTTTTTGAAGTCAAAGCCCAAGAGACGGTAACCTACACCCTTCAAGATATGGTGCAGCGTGCCAAGGAACTATCACCGGCTTCCCTTCGTGCCAAAACACAAAAGGAAAACAGATATTGGCAATACAGACTCTTTAGATCAAATTACAATCCTCAACTGCGATTGAACGGTACAATTCCTAGCTATTCTCAGGCATTTAATAGCATTACG
>LJXT01000180.1 GCA_001314815.1 Algoriphagus marincola HL-49 | reverse complement strand
ATGATATTCGGACCACGCTGCAGGCACTGTATGCGATTTATGACAATTGCAACTCGCTCCACACCAATGCATACGATGAGGCTATTACGACACCAACTGAAGCTTCTGTACGTAGGGCAATGGCGATCCAATTGATCATTAACAAGGAGTTGGGACTTGCCAAAAATGAAAACCCACTTCAGGGTTCCTTTATCATCGAGGAATTGACCGATTTGGTAGAAGAGGCTGTTTATTTGGAATTTGACCGAATCACTGAGCGCGGAGGTGTCTTGGGAGCGATGGAAACCATGTATCAGCGTGGAAAAATTCAGGAAGAAAGTATGCATTATGAAATGCTGAAGCATACAGGCGAATATCCTATCATTGGTGTAAATACCTTCCTGTCCTCTGAGGGTTCTCCCACCATCGTACCAGGAGAAGTGATCCGGGCTACTAAAGAGGAAAAGGAAAGTCAAATTGCTACATTAAACAACCTTCATCAGCGAAATGAAGCAGAGGCTGAAAAGCATTTGAATGCTCTAAAAAAAGCTGCAGTGGCAAATGAAAATGTGTTCGAAAAACTGATGGAGGCTGTGAAATACTGCTCTTTGGGTCAAATCACTCAAGCGCTCTATCAAGTAGGCGGGCAGTATCGGAGAAATATGTAATCTTTGCTCCCTTAATACTTTATCCAAAACTTAAATTCCCAAATCAAAGATATGGCACATCATAGACAAGTCACAGTCCGAATGAAAGCGGATTATGAATATGAAGCAACGAATCAACAGGGCAATACCGTGCAAATTGACATGTATGATGCTCCTGCAAAAAAGGCTCAATCTCCCATGGATATGCTGCTTTCTGCTTTGGGAGGATGTGCTTCAGTGGATGCCGTTTTGATGATGAAGAAGAAGCGTAGAAATATTGCAGATTTCTATGTCGAAGTGAATGGTGAGCGAAATGATGGTGTCCCCGCGTTTTACACCGATATTAATCTACATTTTGTCATAGTATCTCCAGATGCCAAGGTTGAGGAGTTTGCCAAAGTGGTGGCCTTATCTGTAGACAAATATTGCTCTGTGGCTTCTTCATTGAAAAGTCGAATTACTTACAGTTCAGAAGTAAAAAGACCAGCATGAGA
This sequence comes from Algoriphagus marincola HL-49, assembly GCA_001314815.1. GTDB lineage: Bacteria > Bacteroidota > Bacteroidia > Cytophagales > Cyclobacteriaceae > Algoriphagus > Algoriphagus marincola_A. The sequence continues at coordinate 4,505 of LJXT01000180.1, read as the reverse complement.
ATCGTAAAGGAGTTTTCCAAAGAGGAAATCCGCGTCAGTATTTTTTCATGGAACAATAAGTACCTGATCAAATTTGAGTTGGGCCCCATGGAGCAAACCTTCAAAGTAAGCGAAATGGATGTCCTTGAAGAGGAGGACTTGAATTCTTTTTGTGAAGGGGAATTTTTTGAGGCAGTCAAACTACGTTTCGAAGAAATGGGGAAAAATTTACGGAAGCAGCTCGAAAATCTTTAAATTTCCCCGATGAGCGGGAACAGATTGAGATCTCTTATTTTGCTAGGTTTGCTTGGGCTATTATCCAAGTGTAATAAATCCTTGGAAGATAGGAAAATCCAAGATCAGGTTCTATTAGCCGAAATGATTAAGACTCTAGAATTTCAGGGTGATTCCCTGACTAGGGAAATCACTTCTTTAGCTGAATTTTTGGACTCACTTGTAGATCAAAAAGCAGAGATTCTTGCCCAAGACCTGCCTGACCCATACCGCATGGTGGGAAATTTCTCCTCCTTGCCTACACTCGAAGACTCTACAAAAAGTACAGTTGTCATTTTAAGTACTACCGAAGATTACGAGGCCGCAATCGATGAAATAAAGTTTACTAATTTCCTGGATTCGGCCTTTTACCATTTGGTGAATAAGTATGATATCATCGCTCAAGTATACTTAAACACCAGCAATCAATATTCTCGAGTCTACCCTGCGTATGATGCCAAAAACATCATGGATCCGAATATTGATGTGAAAAAATTCAACTTTTTTTATGAGGCCGATCTGGAGCATAATCCTCTCAAAGGACCCGTGCGGATTCCTGACCCCTATGTTGACCCAGCAGGAAAAGGTTGGATATTATCTTTAATTCATCCCGTTTATGACGATGAGCGATTGTTTGGAGTGCTGGGAATAGATATTACGGTAGATGAGATTATCCAAAACTTTATCGATGACTATGAAGGGAGCTTTCTGATTCTCAATAAAAACGGAGACATCGTGGCAGGTTCTTCCTCAGCCATAGAGTCATTGAGTATGCCTCCATTGAAAAATCATGTATATCGGGAGACTATTCAATCGGATTATTTTCGGATTTCTGATTTCAACCTATTCAATTCCAAGAGTAGGGAAGTAAGAAAAATGGCTAAAAGCTTTATCCTGGAAGGAAATGATCATTTTCTTTTTGAAGAGGAAGCTTACCTCGAAGATGCTGTTTGTTTTTCATTTGAAGTGATTGATTGGTATATGATCAAGATAAACCCAAGGGTTCAATGAAAGCCCCAAGATCTTATTTTAGAAACTTTTGGGTGAGTTTCGTGGTCGGGACGCTCCTGGTAATCCTGATCATGGTTCTGGGAATAGGCTTTTTCAATGCGATTTATGATGCGCAAATCGAATCAAGGAGAGATTTTCTCACCAAGCAATCCGAATTGGCTGCTCGGGGTCTGGAATTGGAAATCCGTCGGTTTGAAGAAGAATCAAAGGATCTGATCAATTATCTCGAGGACCCCAATCATGAAATCGATGATTATGACGAGGAGTTTACCTATGCGGTCCGAAGACTTTTCAATGCGTTCCCTCAATTGATTGATTCCGCATGGGTAGATATGCAGGACTCGGTTTTGACATTTACTTTTAATGAACGCAATGACTTCTTTAGAAAGGCGGTGGATAAGGGATTTCCGGAGTCTTCATCCAAGCCGTATGCTAATCTTGTCATTGGGAAAAAAGGCTTTCGGGTGCTTTACAGTTTAAAATTTCTAGATTTTGCGAAGGAATTTGCAGAAAACTACTATCTCAATCCCACCGGGGCCAAGTACCTAATTTTTGAAGACAAACTTTTTTCCTTGAATAAATCTGAAATTAGACTGCCAGCAAGTGAATTGGATTTTATCAAAAAAGACTTGACTGAGGGCGTTAAAGGTATTTATACAATTAATAGTAAGGTAGGAGAAGATGATTTTACCGGCGTGGCTGCGCAATATCCTTTTCGGTTTCATGTAGCAAATCGGGTAGGGGCTGTGGTCTTTGTTGTTCCTGTGGAAAGTCTTTATTCGGGTATTTACCGAACCTATTTTCTCTCATTTTTCGGGTTTATGATTTTGCTGATTTTTGCTGTAAGTTTCTTTGTGATTTCTCTTAAAAACAGCTTCGAGTTTCAGCGTATTCAAGAGAGTAATATCCAAGAAATCAAGAAACTGTTTGATCAGCAAAATCTACTCTTACAGGAGTTGCGAGGTTTTGTGTTCTTCCATAATCATCGAGGTGAAATCACTCGAGTCAGTCCGGAAGTGGAGCAGGTATTAGGACATAGTCCGGAAGAATTTGAATCAGCTTTTGCTGCTGATTCAAATCATTTGGAAGCCAATTTGGTCAAAAAACAAGTGATGGATCTGATAGCCCAAAAGCAGGATGTATTGGATCTTGAGTACGATTTTGTCCGTCCGGATGGTCAAGAGATTCGTGTAAGAGTTTTTGAAAAATTGATTTTTGACGAAGAAGGCAACTTTAAAGGTGGTATGGGCTTAGGTACTGATATTTCACTTCAATATGAGTCTCAAGAGCAACTCCGAGAAAGTGAAAACCGTCTGAGAAATCTGATTCGTAGTATTCCGGATATCATTTTTATTTATGACAATTCAGGTAAGATTTTAGATTTCCATATTCCTTCAGATGCAGCTGAAATGATGCCGCCGGAGGATGTGAAAGGTAAAAATCTTAAGGATTTGTTTGATGGTCCAGATGGAGAAGGAGTTTTGCAAACCTTCTTAAATGCACTTCAATCACGGAAAATCCACTCCTTAGAACAGAAAATCCCAACAAAGTCCGGTATCAAGCATTTTGAAACCCGTTTTTTCCCATTGGATCAGCAGCAGATGATATCAATTTCCAAAAATATCACTGGGCAGAAAATTTGGGAAAAAGGACTCATGGAAGCTATGGAAGCGGCTGATAAGGCAAGTCGTGCCAAGTCGGAGTTCTTGGCAAATATGAGTCATGAGATTCGTACCCCAATGAATGGCCTTTTGGGTATCATAGACCTCCTTGAACAGACCAAGCTTGATAAGGTACAAAAACAGTATGCCGATATTATCAAAAATAGTGGGAATATGCTGCTGGGGATAATCAAGGATATTCTCGACTACTCCAAAATTGAGGCTGGAAAAATCGAAATTATCAAAGAGGTCTATGATGCCAATGCCGAACTGGAGAATCAAGCAAAAATCCTTTCAGGACTGGCATCAAAAAAAGAGATAAAATTCACCTTTCAGCGAGCTGATGAAGAAGACTTGTTTATAGAAGCGGATAAGGTTAAGATCAATCAGATTTTTCTCAATTTGGCAGGAAATGCCATCAAATTTACTCCTGAAGGTGGAGAAGTTGATATTCGTCTCGAATACGACCCACTGGGTGAAGCACAGGGCTTTTTGACCTGTATATTAAAGGATTCGGGAATTGGGATTTCTTCGGACCACTTACATCATTTGAGTGAGCCTTTTTATCAAATTGATAGCTCTAAAACGCGGTCTCATCAAGGTACAGGCTTGGGATTGGCTATAGCCAAAAAGCTTACAGAGCTTCTGGGTGGAAGTTTTGAGGTAGAAAGCCAGCTTGGTGAAGGTTCCACTTTCCAGTTTTCGGTTTTGGTTAAAAGAGTGTCCTCACCTGAGGCTACTGATCCAAAAAGCAAAACGAGCTGGAAAGATATTAAAAAGTCTACGGGGAAATATCCGATAAAAGTCTTATTGGCTGAAGATAATGAGCTTAATATTCAACTAATGGGAATGATGTTGAATCAGCTAGGCTTCTCTTACGAAATTGCTAAAAATGGATTGGAAGCGGTCCAAATGGTAGAGAAAAATGGATATGATATGGTCCTAATGGATGTTCAAATGCCAGTGATGAATGGTCTTGAAGCTACTCAAGCTATCCGAAAACTAGCACTTAGTAAACAGCCTGCGATCATTGGACTTTCTGCGAATGTGTTTGATGAGGACCATATTTCTGCTATCGAGGCAGGAATGGATGATTACTTAACCAAACCAATACGTCTCGGAGTATTAGGAGAGCGGCTCGAATATTTTTTTCAGAAAATAGTTCAGGAAAGCGAATAGGATTGAATTATTTCTTGGAAGTTACTGCTCTATCAGTTCTTTTTTGTCTTTTGAACTAATTCTGCCAATGACCATGGGTATCAAAAGGCAGATGATGGCCATGATGGATATCCATGTAGTTTCGTTGAGGAAATTCATCCCAATCAGGAAAATCCCGCAAAGAATAAAAATGGTTTGAATTAGCTTTTTGTCCCAGAACAATCCAGTATAAATGTAAGCCATACCGATCAGGGAAAACATGGTTGCACTTATCATTGTATTGATCTCTGAGTTGAAATCCAGAAACCAATTCATGACTTTTGCGACCAACACTATTGCTATTAAGAAAAAGAATAGCTTGTGGAGTAAAGAATTAAGTTCCATGACTTTATAACTTAAAACGCGAAACTAAAATATTAGATT
>LJXT01000004.1 GCA_001314815.1 Algoriphagus marincola HL-49 | reverse complement strand
TCGATTGCGAAGGGTCTCAGGCACTCCCAAGCCAATAAATTATCAAAGTGTTAATTTTTTTTGACCTCAGTTAAAGTTTTATTTCTCAATTTTTTCGTAACTGGCCAAGACACCTCTTACCATGGCAGAACTGAATCCTTGATGCTCCATTTCATTTAATCCTACAATAGTACATCCCTTTGGAGTGGTGACCTTATCGATCGCTTCCTCTGGATGCATATTTTTCTGAATCATCAGTTGGGCGGCCCCCTTTACAGTCTGATTTACGATTTGACTGGCTGTTTTGGCATCAAAGCCGATTTGTATTCCACCTTGAATCATCGCTCGCATAAATCGTAGAACGTAAGCTATTCCGCAGGCACCAAGGACAGTAGCTGCTTCCATGAGGCTTTCGTCGATCGTGATAGTCTGGCCGATAGAATCGAAAAGCTCTTTTACCAATTGTTCTTGCTGGGAGTTCGTATTCTTTGAACAAATACAGGTAATGGATTCTTGAATATCGGCAGCGATATTAGGCATGGCTCGAAAAGTCGGGCTAGTTGGATTAATATTTTCGAGAATTTCATCCAGAGTCACTCCGGTTGCTAGGGATACAATCATTTGATTTTCTCCATCCATTCCCGGTTTGATTTCCTGCAATATTGAAGGGATGTTGTAAGGTTTGACACTTAGGATTACAATGTGGCTGCCTTTAACTGCTTCTAAATTATCCGATAAAGTATGTACACCCTGATTCTCAAATTCTTTTAAAGAGCTCGTATTTCGTTTGGTGACCGTCAGATTATTCGCAGGAAAACCTGGTATGGATAGCAAGCCCCGTGCAATGGAGGTCCCAAGATTGCCACATCCTATGATTGTGATTTTTGTACTGCTGATCATAAAAACCTTAATTTTTTATCTGTTTGATTGAATAAAGGTAAAGAATTGTCCTCCTTTTTTTAAAAAAGCATAAATATTCAGTACTAATCTTATTTAAACTTCAATTTTTTAAAATTAGTAGGAAAGAAATTTTGACAAAAAGTAAAGTTTGTTTTACATTTGGTAAAAAATATTTGACTTATGAAATCGAGCACGACTCAAGTACCAGACACTAGAATGAGTGTAAAAAGTGCGAGATTCCATATGGCCTTCAAGAAAAAATTATAATCATATGAATAATAGATCTTTTCTCACTGTTCCGCTTTTGCCAACTGCGTGGAAGAAGTTTGCTTTTCTCTTTTTCCCACTACCAATCCTTTTGGTGATAGGTTTGGCATTTTCTAATCCTGATACAGAGCCAAACGAGGCAGCCCAAATTATTTATGGATTTTGGGCGATAGGCTTTGGGATATTAAATCTCACCCGTGAAAAGGTAGAGGATGAAATGATTCAAAGCTTCCGATTGCAGGCCTTTCAGACGGGGTTTTTCTGGCTTATTTGGGGCTTGGGAGCACTGATGTTGATCAATTACCTGCGCTTTGATAGGCTGACATCCGAGATGTTTACAGCTTATTTGGTGCTTTTCCTTTTGAATTTATACATCTATGCTGCATTTCAGGTCCAAGTGTATCAATCCAAAAAGGAAAACTAATGCCTAGTCAAACTTCATCACTTCATGGATTTCCCAAACTCATTTGGTTAGGAATATCCGCTTTCGCTGAATTAATAGTGTGCCTTTTCAAATGTGAATTATGAAGAATACTATAAAAATTGAGCGAGCTCGCTATAATTTGACACAGCAAGACTTAGCTGATAAAGTGGCCGTCTCCCGCCAAACTATTAATTCAATTGAAGCAGGTAAATATGTTCCTTCCACCGTTTTAGCACTCAAGATCGCCAAGGTCTTTGAATTGCCAGTGGAGGCGGTTTTTCAATTAGAGGATTTAGACTTTGAATGATTGTGAGGTAATGAAATTTTAGATTTTTTCATTCGTTACTTTAAGATCGAATGCCATAAGAATGGCACTTTGGATCGCTTTATTTGTCGATTATCTTACATTTGCATTTTTATCAAACTTTTGGATATGCCCAAACTCATTCGGATTACAACTGTACCGCTTTCACTCAAACTGCTCCTTCAAGGCCAAATGGCCTACATGAAGGAAAAGGGTTGGGAGGTGATAATGGTCAGTGCCGACGGGAAAGAAATTCCACATATTGAAAGGGCAGAGGGAGTTAGACATGAGGTTATTCCTTTTACCCGTAGAATCACACCTTTTGAGGACCTTTCTTGTATCTGGAAACTTTACAGGCTTTTCAAGAAAGAGCAACCTGATATCGTTCATACGCATACTCCGAAAGCAGGTCTCCTTGGGATGATTGCAGCTAATCTGGCTGGAGTCAAAATTCGAATTCACACACTCGCAGGAATCCCTGCCATGGCTGCCACTGGCAACAAAAAAAGCCTTTTAGAAAATGCCGAAAAGTGGACGTATTCTAACGCTTCGGAGGTATGGCCCAATTCTTTGGGACTTAAGAAATTTGTAGAGGAGAATAATCTCTGTGAGTCAAAAAAGCTCCGGGTAATCGCTAAAGGCTCTTCTAATGGAATTGATTTGGAAAAGTACAACCGGAATGTACTGAAAGAAAATCATTTGGTAGCCGCGACCATGCGGATTATGCCGGGTGAGGATGATTTTATCATCTTGGCTGTTGGTCGATTGGTCAAGGACAAAGGCATAGAGGAATTGGTGTCAGCATTCTTAAGTTCAAAGATTGTCAACCGTGCCAAACTGGTATTACTTGGTAGCTTTGAACAAGATCTCAATCCCTTGAGTCCTGATACCATTCAGCAGATCAATGATCATCCACGCATCACGCAGATTGATTGGTCGGACCATGTAGCTCATTACATGGCTTTGGCAGATATTTTGGTTCATCCTTCCCATCGAGAAGGCTTTCCGAATGTACTTTTGGAAGCAGCTGCGATGCAACTTCCAATTATTTGCTCCGATATTATTGGTAATACCGATTTAGTCAGTCAGCAAAAAACAGGCTTGATTTTTCCGGTAGGAAATATAGAAATTCTGAAAGAGGCGATGGAATTTGCCTTCGTAAAACGGGATAGAATGTTGACTATGGCTGATGCTTTATATCAGGAGGTAACATCAAACTTTGACAGGAGGAGGATCCATGCTGAGATTTTTTCTAACTATGAACGCCTAATCCAAGAGGCTGATAAGATGGAATAGTTTATATTTGATCGAAAGAGCCCTAATAACTCAAGATTTTAGAATATTTGGTCAATCAGAAAACTTCTTGAACCTCCAGGATTGCTTTAACCAAACGCAATCTTTGATTAGCAAGTGAATTTAAAATGAAATATTTAGTCACCGGTGCAGCCGGATTTGTTGGTTTTCATGTCTCTAAAGCCCTTGTGGAGCGTGGGGACACAGTTGTAGGCTTGGATATAATCAATGATTACTACGATATCAATCTGAAATTCGATCGATTGGATTTTTTGGGAATTCAAAAAAATAAGCTTGAAACCAACAAAAAGTTGGAATCAGAGAAATTTTCAAATTTTAGTTTTATCAGAATGGATTTGGCTCAGAAAGAGCCTTTGATGGATTTATTTGGCAGCGAAAAATTTGATGTTGTCATCCATCTAGCAGCACAAGCGGGAGTGAGGTATTCTTTGACACATCCTGAGGTATATGTGCAAAGTAATATTATCGCATTTTTGAATATCCTCGAATGCTGTAGATTTCATCCTGTCAAGCATTTAGTTTACGCATCTTCTAGCTCGGTCTATGGATCGAATGAGAAAATGCCTTTTTCGACATCAGATCCAGTCGATCATCCAATTTCGCTTTACGCTGCTTCAAAAAAATCCAATGAATTGATGTCTCATACCTACAGTCATCTATTTGGGATTCCTACAACTGGACTGCGCTTTTTTACTGTTTATGGGCCTTGGGGACGGCCGGATATGGCGCTGTTCCTTTTTACAAAAGCTATTCTGGAAGACAAGCCTATTCAGGTTTTCAATTATGGGAAGATGAAACGAGACTTCACCTATGTAGACGATATCGTAGAGGGTGTACTCAAAGTAGCCGATCGGCCTGCCCGTCCAAATCCTGATTTTGACTCCCAAAACCCAGATCCGGGAAGCGGAAAAGCACCGTATAAGGTTTACAATATTGGGAACTCTTCACCTGTTCTACTGATGGATTACATTCATGCAATTGAAAAGGGACTTGGGAAAAAGGCCACGATGGAATTACTCCCTCTGCAGCCCGGAGATGTACCGGCTTCCCATGCGGACGTAGAGGACTTGATTCGAGATACTGGCTATAAGCCCAATACTACCATTGAAGAAGGTGTGAAAGCCTTTACTGATTGGTATTTAGCGTATTACAAGAAATAGTGTTTATGAGTAAGAATATTTTAATCACAGGCGGTGCGGGTTTTATTGGTTCGCATGTAGTCAAACTTTTTGTGGAAAATTATCCGGATTATCAAATTATTAATCTGGATGCTCTTACCTATGCAGGTAACCTTGAGAACCTGAAGGAAGTAGAAAATTCCCCCAATTATACTTTTGTAAAGGTGGATATTCAGGATGCAGAAAAGCTCGACGAGGTTTTTAAAATGCATCAAATTACAGATGTCATTCACTTGGCAGCAGAGTCGCACGTGGATCGCTCGATTTCAGATCCTTTGGCATTCGTGAAGACCAATGTTTTTGGAACGGTTAACTTGCTGAATGCTGCAAAAAAAGCTTGGACTGATAAGCTGGATGAACATCTCTTTTATCATGTATCTACAGATGAGGTTTATGGATCCTTGCATGACGGAGGTTTTTTCCTGGAAACCACCGCTTATGACCCTCAATCTCCCTATTCTGCCTCTAAAGCCGCCTCTGATCACTTTGTGAGGGCTTATGCAAATACCTATAAAATGCGGACAGTCATTTCCAACTGCTCCAACAACTACGGGCCTAATCATTTTCCAGAGAAGTTAATTCCACTTTGTATCAACAACATTAAAAACATGAAACCTTTGCCAGTTTATGGAAAAGGAGAGAATGTACGGGATTGGCTTTTCGTCAAAGATCATGCACGGGCAATTGACACTGTTTTCCATAAAGGAAAGGCTGGGGAGACCTATAATATCGGTGGGTTTAACGAGTGGAAAAACATTGATATCGTCCGATTGCTTTGTCAAAAAATGGATGAAAAGCTGGGTCGTCCGAGCGGTACTTCAGAGCAGCTAATCACCTTTGTGAAAGATCGGGCAGGTCATGACCTTCGCTATGCGATTGATGCTACTAAAATCCAAAAAGAGTTGGGCTGGGAACCAAGCTTACAATTTGAGGAGGGGATCGAAATAACGATTGATTGGTATTTGGCCAATCAAGACTGGTTGGATCATGTCACTTCAGGCGCCTATCAGGACTATTACGCTTCCCACTATTCAGAATAATCAGTCTATTTCTTTCTTTTCCTCATCAAAGTAAAGATGATAATGCTTGCTGCATCCTGGGTTGAATGCTGATTGACATTTGGGACAGGTGTTGTTGGAGGACATATAGTCTTGGATGCTTAATTCTGTCCCGCATACTCCGCAGAGAATGGCTTTTTGATCATACTCACTTTTTGGCCAAACTTGATGGTCATGGTCAGCCTCTTCTTCATGACATGTGAAGCAGGGGTAGTATTTGTTGCAACACTTGAATTTGATCGCAATAATATCCAAATCCGAATGCCAGTGAATGCAGCGGGTTTGGTTGTCCACAGGCTTTCCAAATACTTGTACTCCTCGAATGGAGGACTCAGGCAAGACAGACAGTACTTTTGATTGGCCATAGCTGGGTAGGGAGAAAAGCAAAAGACTGAATAGAAGAAGCGTATATCTCATTTGTCGAATAATCGAGGGGTTTTAATTCCTGTAGGTTGCTTTTACCTCGCCGCAAGTTAGCATGGACGATCCGAAATAAGGGTTTAAAATTTCTTTTTTCTCACTAAGCCAATAGGCTCCTTCGTCACCGAAAGCCATCGGACAATAGTCCTTGTAAACAGTCCGATTTGTCAACCCGTAGGTTTCATTCGCTTCGAGCATTAGTTTCGAAAAACTATTGAAATTCACCCTTGCTTCTTTGATCCCATTACTTTTTTCGAGATCATTTAAAACATCAAGCCATACCGAAGGTTGAATCGTGGTTTTCTCCTCATTTTCCATCAATTTCAACGAATTACGAATTCCTGTCCATATTTTGTTATTGCCCTTCCATTGATCGGATGCCAGTTGATTTTTGAGCTCAAAATAATAATCAGCCAGTTGGCTAAAACCCTTCGAAAAATCCTCTGATACTTCGATTTGATTAGTTGAGGCTCGATTCATCAAGCTTGGCTTGTCTGCTAGCTGAGAGGCCGCATCGATAGTGAAAGCACCATTTACCACTATTTCTTCACCATTTTCGAGACCTGATAAAACAGGGTAATTATCACCCTGAAGAGCACCTATTTCTACTTCCCGCATTTCAAAACCTGCGGAACTTTGATTCGGTACCTTCACATAAACTACGGATCGTTTTCCTGACCAAAGCACCGCTGTACGGGGAATAAGCAATCTTTCTTTGCTTGTATCCCATTTCGAAATCTCCGCTTTTACAAACATCTCGGGAAGGAGTTTGCCTTGCGAATTGGGCACTTCTGCCCGAATGGCCGCAACCCTGGTTTCCGGATTGATTACTGGATCGACATAACTTACTTTACTGGTGAATTCAGAATTCGGAATTCCTGCCACTGAAAAATCAATAGGCATACCTATTTGTATTTGACCAAGATCACTTTCATAAGCATCGAGAATCACCCATACTTTTTCCAGATTGACGATTTGAAACAATGATTGTCCGGTGTTGATATAGTCGCCCACGGCTACATTGCGCCCCATCACAATTCCACTGTGCTCAGCAAATACATCAAATTGTTCTTGAACTGTCCCTGCTTTTTCGACAGATGTAATTTGTTCGTCCGAAAGTTTCCAAAGACGAAGCTTTTGCTTCGCAGCTTGATAAATTTCCGGAAAGTCATTTTTGATTTTTGATGCCTCCAGCAGTTCCTGTTGTGCGGAAAGTAGCTCTGCGGAATAAATGGAGGCTAATTTTTGACCTTTGATTACTTTTTCTCCGGTAAAGGTAACATGGAGTTTTTCGATTCGTCCGGGGAATTTAGCCGTAATGGAAGCTGTTTCTCTTTCATCTGCTTGAATTTTGCCGGTTAATTCCAAGGTGCCTTTTCCACTGGAAGATCCTACCTGAATAGTTTGAATTTGTGCCAGAGCCAAAGATGATTCCGTCATTTTCAGCACCGGGGAATCTTCGCTTTCATCTTCCTGACTATCAGCCGGTATCAGTTCCATGCCGCAAAGCGGACAATCTCCGGGCTCAGTCAGTTGGACCTGTGGATGCATGGAGCAGGTCCAGATTTGAGGCACACCTTCTACTGTCCCGTGGAGATGCTGGGAGTGATCTCCGGTTTCATTGGTTGGACTGATGATCCATCCAATCGAGATTCCAAGAATTAGAATCAAGAGTCCAAGAGCGTATTTATTTTTTAGGATTGTTGCCATGATAGTATTGTCTTATCTGCCCAAAAGCATTTCTAATTTTGCGAGACTTTTTAATTGTAGGTTTTTAGCAATTTCAAGTTGATGTTCATTCACGAATGCCTTTCTTTTCAATTCCAAAACATCAAAGAGGGATTGATTTCCGGATTCAAAATTTCTCGTGCTCAGATTGATTTGATTCTCAATCAACTCCAGCTGTTTTTCATATAATTGTTGGTTTTCAATACCGATTTCGAAATCCCTAACTGCTTCTGCCCAAGCTCTGGTGAGTTGGTTTTGAAGCTCTGATTTTTCAAAGGATTTCGCTTCTTGCAGTAAGAAACTTTCATTCTCTTTGGCCTTATATTTCTTTCGATAGATGGGAAGGGAAAGCGATACCATCGGCATGAACATATCTTGGCCACCTATGCTTTGATTACTTTCCATTCTTGGTTGAAAGGGCATGTAATTAAGCCCGGCTCCCAAATTTGGCATACCGGCTAATTTGGAGAGTTTTTGGTTTGCCATTAAAGCTTCTTCTTCTGCTTCAATTCGAGCGATTTGTGGGTTGCTTTGCCATATACTATCCAAAAGTCCAGGCCTCATTAGATCTTCACCTTTCACCTCCAAATGAGCTGGAATAATAATATCTTCCTCGCTTTCCTGATTCAGGAGTTGGTTAAACTTGATTTTTTCATTTCTAAGTTTCCGATCTTCGATCGCAAGTTTATTTTCCAATGCATTGACTTCCAGTTGTAGTTGTAAAAGTTCCTGCATCCCCGAATTACTCATGGTGGCATTTGGCATTGCTGATGCATCTGCGGCTCCCAATTGGGTGGTCAGTAGCTTTTCCTGCTGCTTAAGGACCTCCCTTTCTTCTTCCAAAAGCATGATCCCATGAAGAATTAAGACCATATCAAACCAAGTGCTCTTGACCAAGAAAAAAAGCTGACTTTTCTGATCGAGAAATCGAAAATACATCGATTCTGCCAGTTGAGATTCCATCGTTTTTTTGGTTTTCAGTGTTCCAAACCAAGGGAATTGTTGCGTCAGTCGAATATCAGCAATCTGATTTCCCATAAAGCGACTCATAGGATTGATGAAAATGCCAGCGCTCAACTCTGGGTCAGGCAGTCCTCCGGCTTGGGGGATTTTTTCCAAAACCGCCAGGTATTCATGATAGCTAGCCTGAAGCCCGGGATTGTTTTCAGCAGCCTGTATGAGGTAATCGTTCAAGTCTTGCCCCCCAGAGAGTTTTGGAATGGCCAGTATCAAGATAATGATGATAAGATATCGCATAATCAACGGTTTTTAGTCTTTAGAGAAGGTTGAAACTGTCTTTTTGAGCTTTCTTTCAGCCCATAAGCAATACAGCGTCGGTACAATAAATACGGTCGTAAGCTCTAAGATCATCCCGCCTAGGGCTGGGATGGCCATCGGAACCATGATGTCCGAACCTTTGCCGGTAGAAGTGAATATGGGGATCAGTGCCAAAAGAGTGGTTGCTGTAGTCATCAGGCAGGGGAGTACTCTTCGTTGTCCTGCTTCGATTACCGCTGCCCGTATCTCATTGATATCTGTTGGTTGGTTGCTTTCAAAGCTCTGTTTTAGGTAGGTGGCCATGATAACCCCGTCATCCGTGGCGATCCCAAAAAGGGCTATAAAACCTACCCAAACTGCCACGGAAAGATTATAGCTTTTCATTTGAAATAGGTCTCTCAAATTGATGTCCCCAAGACTCAAGTCCAAAAACCAATTTTGACCAAATAACCAGAGCATCAAGAATCCGCCTGAGAAGGCCATTGCTACGCCGGAGAAAACCATCAGAGCAGTGGAAGCTCTTTTAAATTGGAAATAGAGAATCAAAAAGATTAAGATGAGCGAAAGTGGAACTACGATAGAAAGTCGTTTTTCAGCGCGAACCTGATTTTCATAATTTCCGGAGAATTCGAATCGAACTCCGGGTGGAACTACCAATTCTCCCGAATCGATCTTTTGCTCCAGATATCGCTGGGCATCTTCTACCACGGTGACTTCTGCATATCCAGGTTTCTTATCTAAAAGCACATAGCCGACGAGAAAACTATTTTCGCCTCGTATCATATCCGGGCCTTTGCGGAAATCGATAGTAGCTAACTGCCCAAGTGGAATGAAACTCCCGGATGGAGTGGGAATCAAAATTTCTTCGATGGCTTGAGGGTTGTCGCGGTACTCTCGCGCGTAGCGGACTCTGATCGGATAGCGCTCTCTTCCTTCTACGGTGGTGCTTAAGATTTTACCCCCAATGGCTGATTCGATGAATTCCTGCACATCGGCTACATTCATCCCATATCTGCCTATTTCCTTTCGGTTTATGTCAATTTCCAAATAAGGTTTGCCCACGATTCGATCTGCAAAGACCGACTCTGCTTTTACCGAAGGAATATTTTTCAGGTGATTCTCTAATTTCAGCCCAAATGACTCAATAGTCTCTAAATCAGGTCCATAAACCTTGATTCCGATCGGGGCTCGCATCCCGGTCTGAAGCATGACAAGCCGGGTTTCAATAGGTTGGAGCTTGGGTGCTGAGGTCACGCCCGGTAGCTTGGTGACCCGTACGATTTCATCCCAAATATCATCGGGACTTTTGATTTCTTTTCTCCACTGTCTGAAATATTTTCCCGACTGGTCAGGGATTAGCAATTTGGGATCTATTCTAGAGGGTTCATTGGAATCGGGATCATAGGTAAGGCCATTATCCAATACAAAGTGTCCATTTTCATTCGTCTGAAATCTTTGTCTGTATCCGTTTTCATCAATTAAGTATTCGCTTTTGTAATTGATGATGTTCTCAAACATGGACAAGGGAGCGGGATCGATGGCTGTTTCTGCCCGACCGGCTTTTCCCACCACCAAATCCACCTCTGGGATGGCTGTGATCAGCAAGTCGAGTTTCTGAAGAGTTTCGAGGTTTTGATCAACTCCTGCATGGGGCATAGAAGTGGGCATCAGCAAAAACGATCCCTCATCCAATGCCGGCATAAACTCCTCACCTAATCCGGGAAAGGTATGAACCATGGCGCTCCATGCATTAGTCGTGCGAATATTCCAACCCAGCGCGTCAAATGTTCGCGGGATGAAACCGAATACCTGGCCAAAGCCCAACCAAATGCTGGCTCCCAAGAGGATGATGAGTGCAGGAAAAACAAGAAACTGCTTTTTGTGTGAGAGACACCAGCTGAGAATTGTTGGATAGACCTGGATAAACAGCCTAAATCCACCCAAGAAAAGGATTAGTAGAACTCCTATAAAAGTGAAATTAGCAAAGGAGCTGAGACCTACCCCCAGGGGCATCCAGTAAGTAGTCAGTAGCCAAGAAACAGCCAATACGGTAATGCTAACAAGGATCCAGGTTCGCTTTGACTCCAGTTGTTTGGGGAAATAGTATAAGAGTATGTTGGCGAGGCCAAAAGCTAAGAGAACCCCGCCAGCCCAATCCCAAACCCAAATCCAGGTACTTATTCCGAGAAGGATCAATAAGCCATTTCCCCAAAGCTTCCATCTCTTGCCCAGTGTATTCTTGCCAAATACCCAATGTGCCAATGCTGGCATAATCAGCAAAGTGAAAATCAAGGCTGCAACCAATGCAAAGGTTTTGGTGTAGGCTAGGGGACCAAACAATTTTCCCTCAGCTGCTTGCAGCGTGAAAACTGGAAGAAAACTGATGATAGTGGTACTGACCGCTGTAATAATTGCTGAAGAAACTTCAGTAGTAGCTGTGAAAATCGTTTTAAGCTTAGATTCACCCTCAGGGGCTTGATCAAGTTTTTGAAGAATGTTTTCGCTGAGGATAATCCCCAAATCAACCATGGTACCTATGGCTATGGCAATGCCTGAAAGAGCCACAATGTTGGCGTCGACGCCTGCGTACTTCATCATGATAAAGCACATCAGTACTGCCAAGGGGAGAAGTGCGGAAATCAATAGCGAGGCCCGTAAGTTGTACACCATCACCACGACCACGATGATGGTGATCAATATTTGAAGGGAAATTGCTTCTGAAAGCGTACCGAGTGTTTCATAGATCAATCCTGACCGATCGTAAAAAGGGACGATGGTAACCTTTGAAAGCCGACCATCGTCAAGCGTTTTGGAGGGAAGGCCATCTGAGAGTTTGTCGATTTCAGCTTTTACTGATTCGATGACTGCCAAAGGATTCTCTCCATATCGGGCAATGACTACACCCCCAACTGCCTCAGCGCCCGATTTGTCCAAAATCCCTCCCATACTTCTTGGTTGGGGACCAATATTGACTTTGGCCACGTCTCGAATGCGGATGGGGGTATTATCGGTGGTTTTGACCACAGCTTGGTCTAGATCGCTCAGTTCCTCTACATAGCCTAGTCCTCTGATAAAATAATCTACCCGATTTACCTCGATGGTATTTGCAGAGACATCGATATTGGATTGCCGGACTGCATTCATCACATCGAGCAAGCTTACCTGATAGGCTTTCAGCGCTGTAGGATCAATATCTATTTGGTATTCTTTGATATAGCCTCCCACTGATGCTACTTCCGCTACTCCAGAAACCGCAGAAAGCGAATAGCGAACAAAATAATCCTGTATACTTCGCAATTCATGTAGGTCCCATCCACCTGATGGGTTTCCATCTTCATCACGGCCCTCCAAGGTGTACCAAAAGACCTGTCCCAAAGCTGTAGCGTCAGGACCTAGTTTGGGCTGTACCCCCTCGGGAAGTAGGCCTGCAGGAAGGGAATTCAATTTTTCTAGGACTCTGGATCTACTCCAATAAAATTCAATATCCTCCTCAAAAATGATGTAGATGCTCGAAAAGCCGAATGCTGAACTAGATCGCACGCTTTTTACTCCGGGAAGGCCTAGCAGAGAAGTAGTCAGTGGATAGGTGATTTGGTCCTCCACGTCCTGAGGAGAGCGTCCCATCCACTCGGTGAATACGATTTGTTGGTTTTCACCGATATCCGGAATCGCATCCACAGGTACTGGGTCCTGTGGAAGGAAATTTATATTCCAATTGAAAGGGGCCACTACGAGTCCCCAGGCGATTATAATGATCAGGAAAATAAACGTAACTAGTTTATTTTCAAGAAAATACTTGATGAGTTTGTTTAGCATGATTCATTCCTTTGGGAAAAAGAAAAAGGTGCACAAAACGGGGGTTTTGCGGGGGTCAGCAGATAGCTGAAGGAATGAATTCTATATTAGGAAAACTTGGTGAAGGATGTGTAGGGGAGTAGGTAAGGGTGGTCCTTCAGCAAAATCTAAAACCAAACTAGGGATCTCAAAAAAGTCAAGGCCTAGTAAAAAAACAGGAATGAAGGCAGCTAAAAATTTGATATCAAGCTTTAAGTCTGCTTTTTGAACTGAGAAATCATCTTCTACCTGAAGCTTTTCGATTACGTTCTCGCAGCAAGTTTCAGGGTCTTCGGAGGATGAATCTTCGGATGATTCCGGCATATTCATTCCGCAGTCCAAATGCTTCGGCGAAATACCAATTTCACTTTCCACGGCATGCCCCATGCAAAGGTGTGTAGTCTTTGCCACGCCAATGGTGGAAAAGAGAACTACAAAGGAAAGCGCTATGGATATAAATCTTTTCAAGTTCTCAAAAGTACGGGTTTTTTCTGGAATATGTTTGGGAAGCTAAGATTTTCAGAAAATAAAACCTTAATAATCAAGAGGTTTGGCAATAAATCCAGCTTTTAAGACAGTTTTGAAAACTTCATCATGGGTGATGCTTTCGGAATTGACGGTCAGGATGCGATCCTCACTGTTTAAATCTACATCCCAGGATTCGATTTTAGACTCGCCGTCCAACTTGGGACTTACTTTTGTAAGGCAATTATTACAGTTGATATTGGTTTTGAATTTGAGTGTTTTCATAATCGTATTGTTACCTCTCTAGTAATGGTATTAGGAGGGATTTTGTTCCTTTGTTAAATATACTTTTAATTATCCGCGACCTAGGTCCAAAATATCCCGAATTTTATTGATGTCAGCTAATTCTTGGTGAATTGTATCCTTGTCACTTTGAGCGATCAAATCACGGATACTGGAGAGATTGGAGATGTAGCCATCAAGTGCTTGGAGGATATTCTCCTTATTTTCTGTCAAGATTGGAGCCCACATGGAAGGGCTAGATTTTGCCAGTCGAACAGTCGAAGCAAAGCCAGAACCTGCCATATCAAAGATATTTCGATCATCTTCCATTTTTTGAAGGACAGTCTTTCCAAGCATAAAGGAACTCACATGGGACAGGTGAGAGACAAACGCCAAATGACGATCATGCTCTTCCGGATCCATGAAGCGTAATTTCATGTTCAAGGCCTCAAAAAGCTGGTAGGCTTTTTCTTTTAGGTGAAGGTCTGTCTTGTCCATTTCACAAAGAATCATGACTTTTCCGTCTAGCAATTCTGCAAAGGCTGCTTTAGGTCCGCTGTACTCCGTACCGGCAATGGGGTGTCCAGCAAGGTATTGTTTACGCTTCGAGTGGTTACCTGCCCGTGCGCAAAGATTACTTTTGGTAGATCCCAAATCAATAACCAGGGTGTATTCCCCGATTTCATCAAGCGTTTTTTCCAATATATCTCCGAGACTATCTGCAGGAGTAGCCAAAAGGACAATATCGGTATCAGGGTCAGGGTTTTCTTTTGCTTCTGTAATGATTCCTAAAATCTCGGCATCCTTAAGGTTTTTCTCAGAAATATCGAATCCAGTAATGGTCAATTCAGGGAACTTTCGACGGGCAGCAAGCCCAAAAGAACCTCCCAAAAGGCCCAATCCGATAATGTGAATCTTGTTCATCTGTTTAATTTTTTAATCGTTTAATAGCTTCCAATATTTTGAATTCAGGTAGGCAAAGCGAAATTCGAACGTGATTTTCACCTTCTTCTCCGAAAATCTCCCCGGGGGTGATGAATATGTTTTTTTCATACAAAAGCCAATCTACAAGCTCTTGAGCCGATTTGTTAGCTGGTAATTTTCCCCAAACGAAAAGACCTGAACGATCTTTGGAGTAATCCAAATTGAGAAGTGTTGCCAAGTCCCAAACTAATTTTCTTCGCTTTTCATACTCCTCATTGATGTCTGCAAACCAATTTTTGCCTAGTCTCAATGCCTCAACAGCCCCTCGTTGAACTCCTAAAAACATCCCGGAATCCATATTGGACTTGATTCGGGTGATTGCTTTGATCCAATTTTCCTGACCTAGGACCATTCCTACACGCCATCCTGGAATATTGAAAGTTTTGCTCAGTGAATTCAATTCTAGTGCAACTTCCTCCGCACCTTCAATTGAAAAGATGCTGATGGGTTCCGGATTCAGAATATGACTGTAGGGATTGTCATTGACCAAAATAAGATCATGTTTTTTGGCAAAGTCTACGAGTTTCTGAAAGAGTGCCTTGCTGCCTCGATGCCCGGTAGGCATGTGCGGATAATTCACCCAAAGAATCTTCACTTTGCTCAAATCCAATTTTTCCAAAAATCCAAAATCCGGTGACCCATCGGATAGCAGGGGATAGGATATCGCCTTGCAGTCAAGTAGTTCGGTCACGGAACGGTAAGTGGGATAGCCGGGATCGGGAATCAATACCTCCTCACTTGGATTTAGAAAAGCCATGCTGACATGCATGATGCCTTCTTTGGAGCCCATTAGAGGAAGAATTTGCTGATCCGGATTCAAGGAAACTCCAAATTCCTTTTCATAGTATTCAGCCATCGCAACTCTCAATTCTGGGATTCCCTGGTAAGATTGATATCCATGGGAATTGCCATGATTGGCTGTATTTTGTAGCGCTTGAATCACCGAAGCTGGTGGAGAAAGGTCTGGGCTTCCGATTCCCAAGTTGATGATCGGTTTTCCCGAAGCTATGAGCTGATTGACTTCTCGTAATTTGGCCGAAAAGTAGTACTCCTTAGTCTCTTCTGCGCGCTTTGCAAATCCCTTCATGCTTTTCGGTTATGGTATTCACCCAATATTTTCAACTCTCCAAATTCAGCTTTCGCTACCCGCATAGCCTCGTGATAATCATGATAATTGTCAAAAACCAAATCAATAAAAAATGCATATTCCCAAGGCTTTTCGATGACAGGAATCGATTGAATCTTGCTCAAATCTAAGTGTAAATTGCTGAAATGCGTGAGCAATCTTGCCAAACTACCAGCCTTATTTTGAATAGTGATTTTGATGGAAGCCTTATTGGGTGTTTGATCTTTTGGTTGAGCTGTTTTTCCAAGGAAAATGAATCGCGTAAAATTACTCTTGATTGATTGAATATCGTTTGCCAAGATTTCCAAATTATAGATTTCTGCGGCTATTTCGCTGGCTATCGCTGCCACTCCCCGTAACTTTTGCTCTGAAATACGCTTTGCTACCGTGGCGGTATCGATGTCGTCGATACGTTTGATTTGAGGATAATGGTTGAGAAAAGCTTTGCATTGGAGCAAAGCCATGGGATGAGAACGAACCTCATGAATATCCTCTATTTTTTGACCTGGCAAGACCATGAATTGATGAGAAATTGAGAGGTAGTATTCTCCAATAATTTTCAATCCATAGCGGTCTATGAGGTCATAGTTTGGCAGAATGGCTCCGGCAATGGAGTTTTCAATAGCCATGACACCCACCGTAGCTTCTTGGTTGAATACAGCTTTAGCTACTTCCTCAAAGGTCGAAAAGGTTAAAATCTCAGCTTCTCTTCCATACTCTTGAATCGCCACTTGGTGGTGAAAAGAACCTGGAATTCCCTGGATAGCAATCATTTGCTTCATGACTTCCGCATTTGAATACCCAAAGACTCACAGTGATCCCAGAAGCTTGGGTAGGACTTATTGACCACGGATGGATCCTCCATTTTGACCTTGGTTTTGGTCAAAAGCGGCATGAATGCCATGGCCATTCGGTGGTCATCATAGGTGTGAATCTGAACTTCGCTTGGCATCGTGACCGATGGAATCACTTCGAAAATATCCGGCTCTACTTCCTTGAGTTCAGCATTGAATTTTGCCAGCTCTTGCTGTAAGGCAAAAATGCGATCTGTTTCCTTAATTCGAAGACTTTCGAGTCCGGTGAATTTCACCTTTTGACCAATGATCGCACAGGTAACAGCTACCGTTTGGGCTAGGTCCGGACAGTGAGTGAAATCGATTTCCGAAATGCCTTTAACCTGCTGTTTTTCAATTAAAAGACCTCCCTCTTTGAAAGTGCTTTTGATGCCGAAATTCTCCATAATCGATACGATTTCGGAATCACCCTGCAGGCTATCTTCTTTCAGTCCCTTGAGGAAAAAAGTACCTTCATCTGCACATGCCAAAAGACTGAACCAATAGCTCGCTCCTGACCAGTCGCTTTCTACTGAGAAGGTACCGGATTGGTATTTTTGAGGCTTTACGCTGATCAAATTATCTTCCCAAGAATGCGACACACCGAATTTCTCCATGAGTTGAAGTGTCATTTCTATGTAGGTGCGACTTCCAACTTTTCCTTCCAATTCAATCTCCAAACCCAAAGGAAGGGTGGGAGCTATCATCAGCATGGCAGAAATGTACTGACTGGAAACATCCCCCCGGATTTTTACCCTATTCTGGGTTTGCTCTTTCATGCCATGAATTGCGAGTGGTGGAAAGCCTTCTTCATTCATATAATGGATTTCTGCACCAATGCTTCGCAAGGCCTCAACCAAAATCCCGATGGGTCGCTGACACATTCTCGGAGTTCCGGTCATGACTTTATTCTGGTTGGTTGCAGCGGCGAAAGCGGTTAAGAATCGCATGGTGGTACCTGCATCCAGTACATCGAAAATAGGAGGATTGGTCTGAAGAAGGCGGATCATAGTCTGGGTATCCCGAGCTTCTGCGAGATTATGAATTTGATTCTGACCTTCGGTCAAAGCGTCAATAATTAAGACTCTGTTTGATTCACTTTTTGATGAAGGAAGGGGAATTTCCTTTGCTTCGAAGCGGGCTTTTTGCCCAAGTTCGAGTATTTCCATTGGGGGATTTTCGTTATAGAGATTGATAAAAAGAAAGGGCCTCAGCAATCTCCTTCTGGCTCGCAGGAATATTGTATTGGCACTTACCTATTTGGTCAAGAAGGGAGAAAAGAATGGTTTTTCCTTCATTTTTTTTGTCCTGCAGACAGAGGTTGACAATTGATTCCAGCTCATTATTCAGGATTTCTGTCTTGCCATAGACTTGTAGAATGGTCTTTACGATAGTGTCAAGTTCGCTCTGATTCAAGCCACATTTCTGTTGGGATAGCCAAGCTTCGCAGATCATTCCTGCTGCAATGGCTTCACCATGAAGCAAATGCTTTTCCGAATCGAGGTAGAAGGTTTCCATTGCATGGCCTATGGTATGTCCGAAGTTTAGGATTTTTCTAAAACCACTCTCCTTTGGATCTGTGTGGACCACGTATTTTTTGATTTGAATCGAATGCTCAATGAGCTCTTCCCAATCATTTTTCTCCCAATTTTCAAAATCAAGCTTTTCAAAATAGGACTTGTCTTGAACCAGTCCATGCTTAATGACTTCAGCAAAGCCCGATCTAAGTTCTCTTTCGGGAAGAGTTTGAAGAAATTCAGGCGCGATCAGGACCATTTCGGCTTCATTGAATACCCCAAGGTGATTTTTTAAGCCCTGGAAATCTACCCCAAGCTTGCCACCTACGCTAGCGTCCACCTGAGATAGTAGGGTAGTAGGGATAGTGATGAAGCGAATGCCTCTTTTGTAGATGCTGGCACAGAAACCACCCATATCACCGATCACTCCACCGCCCAGGTTGATCATGATAGCCTTTCGGTCGAGCCCGGCTGCAGTCATCTCCTTCCAGATCATTGAGCAGGTTTCGAGGGTTTTGTGCTTCTCACCTTGAGGTACGCTGAAGTGAAAGAAATCAACCCCCAAGACTTCAGCTATGGCAGGAAAACACTTTTGTTCTGTGTTTTCATCACTTAGAAGGAATATGGACGAGTAAGAGAGGTTGGCTAACCTACTTCGTAATTCAAAAGCTATATTTTGTGTAATATGGATCGGATTCACAGATCTGAATTTTGGATAAAGTTAGCTGAAAGCAGAAAAAGGAATAACTATTCTATTCCTTTTTCCAGAATTTCCTTTTAGGCTTTTTTTACTGCATCAGCTTCTCGGAGTTGTTTTTCTTGACGCTTCACGGATTCTTCATGAATCGAATAAAGCAACTCTTTCATGAATTTCTCACTGAGGTTTTTCTTGACGCCTTTTTGGGTACGGCTTTCCATCACATCTTTCCATCTTCCGGATTGGAATACTGTCAGGTGATGCTGTCTTTTGTGCTCTCCGATCTGATCGATCACAGCAAAACGCTCCTGAAGTACATCCAAAAGTTGGTCATCCAAGTGGTCTACCGCACGTCGAAGATCTTCCAACCGCTCATCCGGCTTCATGTTTTCGAGTGGTTCTTTGAAGTCAATCGAATTGAGGATCTCATGCAGAGCTTTTGGAGTCACTTGCTGCTTGGCATCAGACCAGGCATTATCAGGATCGTGATGCGTCTCAATCATCAGTCCATCCAGCCCGAAGTTCATGGCTCGTTGAGAGATGTCTAGAATTCCATCTCTTTTTCCAACGATATGAGAAGGGTCGTTGATGACTTCCATTCCTGTCCAAACTCGCTTCAGGTGAATAGGCATGGACCAGTTTGGCTTGTTTCTAAATCTTTTGTCGTAAGCATCAGAAAATCCACGGTGGATTGCGGCGAGTTTGTCCAAACCAACTGCATACATTCTTTCCAATGCACCTATCCAAAGATCCAAATCAGGGTTCATAGGATTTTTCACCATCACGGGTACATTAGATCCTCTGAGAGCTTCAGCAATTTCCTGAACGGCAAAAGGATTGACAGTCGTCCGGGCACCAATCCAAACGACATCTACTCCGTGCTTAAGAGCAAGTTCTGCATGAGCTGCATTTCCTACCTCTACCGTAATTGGAATATTCAAGTGATGTCTCACGATTTCCATCCACTTCAAGCCTTCTTCTCCGATTCCCTCGAAAGAACCTGGACGCGTGCGAGGCTTCCAAATACCAGCCCTGAAAAGTTGCGGTACGGCATTCTCTGCTTTCATTTCCAGGCAGATTTTTTCGATTTGTTCTGGACTCTCGGCAGAGCAAGGGCCTGCAATGATCAGTGGGGTGGTCAATCCCAGTCCCCAATCTTTGATTTGTTTGTGTGGTTTCATACGTCTGAGCGTTTAAATGAAAAAAGCCCGACTCTTTCGAATCGGGCTTTTGTGTTTATATGTTTTGTTAGTTTTTGACTGGACAATACACAGCTCCGATTCGATTTTGCATTCGAAAGTAAAAGTAAAAGAAAGTAAAATAGATCGCTGCTGTCATTAACATGCCGTAAATGTATTCATAGACTTTTTAATTGCAAAATAATTTTTTGGTAAAATTTTACTGAATTGATAAAAAGTAGGCTGGTTTATTTCAAATATTTTAAATGAAGGTAATTTTACTACAGGTTTTAGAATTATATATGTATTAATTTGTTTTTTTTAAAATAAAATTCTGTTTATTTTTTTTACAGTGCAGAAAAGATTTTAATGTGAGCGTAACTCCATTTATTCAGAATCCAATATTTCAGTTTGTTTGCGAATTGATTCTTGATGTAATAATCCGAAGATTTCCTGGATCAAATCTTTATTCAAGCCCAATGGCTTGCCCCATTCAGGTCTAGATTCGAAAATCTCTTTCCATCGATCCAACTGAAGGACTGCCACATTATTGAGCTTTTTGTATTCCCCAATCTTCTCCACCAATTCGAATCTTCTATGAAGAGCTTCCAGTAAATCATGGTCGGCTTGATCAATTTGCTGACGGATTTCCTCAAGTTGGGATTTCATTTTTTGACCTTCAAACTTCACCTTTCTAGTTTTAAGCTCAGAAAGCATCTTTTTTAGAGCAGCTGGCGTGAGCTGTTGCATGGCATCTGACCAAGCATTGTCCGGATCGATATGACTTTCTATCATCAAGCCATCAAAATTCAAGTCTAGGGCTTTCTGTGCAATCAATGGTACTAACTCTCTTTTTCCTGAAATATGACTTGGGTCATTGATCATCATGATCTCTGGAAAATGAGTGCGAAACTCAATCGGTATCTGCCATAGAGGTGAATTGCGGTGAATAGTATCCCTAAAATTGCTGAAACCTCTATGAATCACGGCTAGGTCGGTAATACCCGCTTTTTGAAATCTTTCCACCGCACCCATCCAAAGGCTAAGGTCTGCATTGACGGGGTTTTTGATCATCACCGGTTTGCCAGTTCCTTTCAGACTATCCGCAATCTCCTGGACCGTGAATGGGTTGACAGTCGATCTTGCTCCAATCCAAAAAATATCGACCTCATATTTCAAAGCTTCTTCCACGTGCTCGGCTGAGGCGACTTCAATAGCAAATTTGACAGGATAGTTGCTCTTTACTTCCCGAATCCAAGGTAAAGCAATGGAGCCAAGTCCTTCAAAACTTCCTGGTCTGGTCCGTGGCTTCCAGACACCCCCACGGATGATTTCGATACCCTGGTCTACCAATTGGCTTACGGTCTCTTCCAGCTGACCGGGCGATTCGATGCTACAAGGCCCTGAAATAATGAGCGGTTTTTTGTAGTTTCTTTTATTAAAGAGTTTTTTCAAAATCAGATGGATTTAATAATTCCTAAGTCTCTTCTATGGTCTCAATTCAGCCTGCAATTTCCATAAATTTTCGCTGCCAAGACTCTTCTCATATTTCCTAACAAAAAGGAAGTCAAACCTGTTTTTTTGATATCTTTGCGACTTAATTTGCGCTGTATGGCAGTGAAACCCAAAATTTCTTTTGAGAATCTAGAAGTTGCCTTCGCATCCAAGACTGATGCCGAGCTTCGAAAAATGTATTTGATTTTTGCTACCCTGAATAACAATCTGATTTCAGATTTGGGGGTCGGCTTGGCAAACTTGGCCTTCAAGCTAAAGTTGCCGATCAAAGGCATCATGAAAAAGACCATGTTTGGACATTTCTGTGGAGGAGAGACTATCGAGGAAACGATATTGACCTGTCAAAAACTGGCTGATTATGGAGTTCAGGCAATTTTGGATCTTTCGGTAGAAGGGAAAGGAGATGAGGAAAGTTTTGAAAAGACTACAGAGGAAATTTATCAAACCATGCTAAAATCCGCAGAGACGGATTACATGCCGTTTGGGGTTTTCAAAACAACAGGTTTGGGGGATTTTCACATTATGGAAAAAATCCAGGCCGGTCAGAAACTGACTCAAGCTGAAGAACAAGCATTCAATCGGGTAAAAGAACGAGTGGACCGGCTTTGCAAAGCCGCTCATGACCTGGGTATTCGAGTCATGGTGGATGCCGAAGAGTCTTGGTTTCAGGATGTAATTGATGATTTGGCTTATGAAGCCATGGAAAAATACAACAAGGAGCGTTGTGTGGTATACAATACCTATCAAATGTATCGACATGATTCCTTGGCAAGGCTCATGAAAGCGCATCAAGTAGCTCAGGAGAAAGGTTACCTTTTCGGAGCCAAACCTGTAAGAGGTGCCTACATGGAAAAAGAGCGGGAGCGAGCCGAAGAAATGGGCTACCCTGATCCAATCCAGCCAAACAAAGCTGCTACTGATCAGGATTATGATGCGGCGATTAGATTCTGTGTAGAAAACGGAATCCACCTAGTCTGTGCCTCTCACAATGAGAAAAGTAACCTGGAGCTAACCGAGCTTATGGATGAGTTTGGCTTAGATCCCCAGGATAGCAGGGTGTTTTTTTCTCAATTGTACGGGATGAGTGATAATATTTCATTCAACCTAGCCAAGGCAGGATACAAAGTGGTCAAATATGTTCCCTACGGACCTGTGGAGAAAGTCATGCCTTACCTCACCCGCCGTGCCGCTGAGAATACTTCCATTGCGGGACAGAGTAGCAGGGAGTTTGAATTGGTCAAGCGAGAGATGAAAAGAAGAAAAGGTGTTTAGTGGGAAGTAGTCAATAGTAAAGAGTAAGTAGCAATAGAACGATAGATAGATAAAATGCAAGTATTGAGCGAACAGGAAATAGAGCGTCGTAGAGACCGGGAAGAGCTAATGAAACTGGGGTTGAATCCCTATCCAGCGGAGGCTTTTTCTATTAATGTGACAGCGGAAGACATCCATCAAAATTACGAGAATCGAAAAAACGACTATAAAAATATTTCCATCGCTGGACGCTTGATGTCAAGACGAATAATGGGTTCGGCATCTTTTGCCGAGATTCAGGACTCAACTGGTCGTCTACAGATCTATGTAAGACGGGATGATATCTGTCCGGAGGATGATAAGACACTTTATAATTCAGTCTTTAAAAAGCTTCTGGGAATCGGGGATTTTATCGGAGTTAAAGGATATATTTTTACCACGCAGACAGGGGAGATTTCGCTGCATGTTACCGAGTTAAAAGTCCTTTCTAAGGCAGTCAAGCCCCTTCCAGTGGTGAAAAGGGACGAAGAAGGGAATATCTATGATGGATTTACTGACCCTGAACTCCGCTACAGACAGCGCTATGTGGATCTTACTGTCAATCCTGAGGTTAAGAAGACTTTTGTTACGCGCTCCAAGATCATTTCTACCATGCGTCGGTACTTCGATGACCATGGTTGGTTAGAGGTGGAGACACCTATTCTTCAAGCTGTCCATGGTGGTGCGGCAGCACGTCCTTTCCAGACTCATCACAATACCTTGGATATGCCTTTGTTTTTGCGAATCGCCAATGAATTGTATCTGAAGCGTCTGATCGTAGGAGGATTTGACGGGGTCTATGAATTTGGAAAAATGTTCCGAAACGAAGGCATGGACCGGACTCATAATCCTGAATTCACCTCCATGGAAATCTATGTGGCTTACAAAGACTACATCTGGATGATGGAAATGGTAGAAGAGCTGATCGAAAAAGTCACGCAGACTATTCATGGGGATACGAAAGTCAAGGTAGGAGAGCATGTTATTGATTTTGCAGGGCCTTATCGACGCTTGACTATGTATGATAGCATCAAAGAATACGCGGGTATCGATGTGAGTCAGATGGATGAGCAGGAACTTCGTGAAGTCTGCAAAAAACTGGCCATCGAGGTAGATGATTCCATGGGCAAAGGAAAATTGATCGACGAGATATTCGGAGCCAAAGTGGAAGCTCATTTGATTCAGCCTACCTACATCACGGACTATCCGATCGAAATGACACCTTTGGCCAAGAAGCACCGCACCGAGGAAGGATTGGTGGAGCGTTTTGAGCTTTTTGTCAACGGAAAAGAAATAGCCAATGCCTACACAGAACTCAATGACCCGATCGATCAGCGTGAGCGCTTCGAAGATCAGTTGAAGCTGGCGGCCCGCGGTGACGATGAAGCGATGGCGATGGATGAGGATTTCTTGAGAGCCTTGGAATACGGGATGCCACCTACCTCTGGTCTGGGAATAGGGATTGACCGTTTGACCATGCTACTCACCAATAATTTCACGATTCAGGAGGTGCTTTTCTTCCCTCAAATGAGACCTGAAAAGAAAGCAGTTGCGCTGTCCGAGGAGGAGAAAATTGTATTCGAATTGATCAGTAAAAGTAGCCCGGCAAACCTTTTGGATATCAAAGAAGAGGCCGGTCTTAGCAATAAAAAGTGGGACGTCTCTATGAAAGGGCTCACCAAAAAAGGTGTCGTCAAGGTGACTAAGGAAGGCGAAACCTTGACAGTGGAAGTAGTGGATTAAACCCTATTTATTTCAAATAATTATTAAGGTGAAAGATGATCAAAAGTCTTTCACCTTTATTTTTTTTCAGCAATACTTTTTGAATAATTAAGCGGATCCAAGAATAGTATAATTTTATTAAAATAATTTATTGATTTTTAGGCTTTTACATGCTTGCGTATTATTTTTCCTAAGCAAAAAAACTTTTGAATATGCGTGAAGTGATGATGACAGGAATGGGACCTGGGAATTTTTCGGCCATTCGTTCACAGTTCCTGAGATGTTATGATGAATTATCGAAGATGGCAAGGCAAAAACTCCGGTCCGAGTATCAGTCTAGCACCTTGGATACAGCAGCCTTGGTTCATGAAGCTTATCTCAAAATGGATGGTAGTCAGAAAGGTTATGCCGATAAAAACCATTTTCTGGCGATAGCCGCCATCGTGATGCGGAGGTTTTTGGTAGATTATGCTAGGCAAAAAAAGCGACAGAAGCGTGGTGGAGATCAGATACAGCTTACTTACGGATCTGCTAATCAGGCAGTCATGACCTCCCCAGAGGAAGTTTTGCAGCTAAATGATGCCTTGAATAGACTTAAAGCCTTGAATAATCGGCATTGCCGCGTAGTAGAGTTCCATTTTTTCGGTGGCTACAAACACGAAGAAATTGCTGAGATGATGGGAGTATCGATTGATACAGTGAGAAGAGATTGGCGCCTTGCAAAAGCTTGGCTTAGTAAGGAGTTGAAAAACTGAATCGTTTTGGACTAGGAGGATAAACTTAGATTCTGTTTAAAACTCCTTTTTTAAACCTGTACCTATTTGTCAAATGAATTTTTTAAAAAGTAAATAAAATGAAGAGAGGAGATGGAAAGTGGGAAGAGGTTTCAGGACTTTTTCATGAATTAACTGAGCTGTCCGAAACTGATAGAAATGTTCGACTCCAAGAAATTGCTGTAAAGAATCCTGCTCTTTATGAACAGCTTACCGATTTGCTTGAGGCTGATTTAGATTCCCATCCTATTTTCAAGGCAGGTACAGGTAGTGTGTTTTCTATATTGGAAAACGATCACGAGCTCATCAATGAGTCAATTGGTCCTTTTCAACTCAAGGAACTGGTTGGTCAGGGAGCTATGGGGACCGTGTTTAAAGGTATTCGGGTGGATGGTCAGTTTGATCAGGTGGTGGCAATCAAATTGATGAAGCCATTAATGATCAATCCTGCCTATCGTAGTTTTTTCGATCGGGAGAGAAATATTCTAGCTAAGCTGAATCATCCCAATATTGCCAGACTATATGATGGAGGTTTCACCGAAGATGAAAGACCTTTTTTCACTATGGAGTGGGTCTCGGGAAATAATCTTTTAGATTATTGTAAAATTCATAACCATGGGCTTATTGAGCGATTGAAACTTTTTGGGCAGGTATGTCAAGCAGTGCAGTATGCCCATCAATCTATGATCGCTCATCTCGATATAAAGCCCCAAAATATTATTGTCAATCAGGATGGCCAGGTCAAGCTGCTTGACTTTGGCGTTTCTCAAATGCTGGAAGAAGGAAATGAGCAGGAGGGGAGCTTCACCTTGGCCTATGCATCTCCAGAGCAGATTGAAAGAGATCACCCAAATATCGTTTCGGATATTTATTCTTTGGGAGTTGTTTTATTTGAGTTGCTATGTGGCTATCATCCATTCAAAAAATATTTCGAGGACCCTACTGCATTAAAAAAAGCAGTGCTTGAAGGAAATAGAGCTAGTTTTAAACTTTTGCCGGAATTTGGATCGGTTGCCTTTGCAGTTGATCTGTCATTGATTTGCCTGAAGGCGATGGAAAAGTATCCGGATGATCGTTACGCTTCTGTCGATGAACTTGTGCGGGATTTAGAAAATTTTCAGCAAATCTATCCCATTCTCGCACATCCGGAGGATTGGACCTATCGTGCCAAAAAATACATTCGAAGAAATCGCATCATTCTAGCGGTGGTCAATTCTGCGGCTATATTATTAGTGGCTCTTGGGCTATTTTATACCTTTCAATTAAGAGAGCAGCGAAATATCGCTTTAGCAGAGGCCAAGCGAGCTAATCAGATCACTAATTTGATCACGGATGTTTTTTCGTCAGCAGACCCCAATATCGGAGGTGCTGATACTATTACGGCAGTTCAGCTTTTGGATCAAGGATTGGTCAATTTAGAGAAAAACTTGGGCGATGATCCCGCGCTTTATTCTGACATGCTCATGCGGTTGGGACCTGTTTATTTAGCTTTGGGACAATATGACAAGGCTAAAAATTCGATCGATGAGGCCTATCAAATCAATTTGAGTCAGAAGGAGATATCAGTAGAAACCTTGGCAAGGAACGAGGTGTTGATATCAAGCTCTCATTTTATGTTTGGCAAACTGGATTCTGCTGTTATTTTTTCAGAAAAAGCTATCCAACGGCTTACTGATGCAGGAATAAAAGAAGGGGAGTTATTGGCAGGTGCCTTACTGGAACTCGGGACTGTCTGCTATGATATTACCGATTATTCACGGGCGGATTCCGCCTTGACAGCAGGTTTACGCTTATCTAGATTGGCAGACCCATCTCCTAATGTCGAATTGGCCACTTTGCTCCACATGAAAGGTGCTACTGCCCGAAAACTAGACAGATCGGATTCAGCCAAAAAATACTTGACTGAATCCCTGGAGATGAAAAGGAAACTTTTTGACGAGCCTCATCTGGAAATAGCCTATGCCTACAACTATTTTGGAAGTTTTTATCAGGACATGGACGATTATGAACAGGCACTGGATTATATCAAAAAATCTTTGGAACAAAGGGAGGCTATTTTAGGAAAGTATCATGTAGAAACGGTAGCTAGTATGGGTAATCTGGCCAGGACTTATATTGGTCTTGGAAAACCTGACGAAGCTATTCCTGTCTATCAATCGACAATCTTGGTTATTGACTCCATTTTTGGCAGATCTCACTACTACTATGGGGCACTAAATGGGAGTTTGGGAAATGCTTATTATGCAGCAGGAGATTTGAAAAATGCCCGTGAAGTTTATGAAACCAGCTTGGAGATATTTGACAAATTGCTCTCTGATAAAGACCCTCGGAAGGCTAGCCCAAGGCAGAGATTAGGAAAAATCGCAATGGATGAGGGGCGCTATCAGGATGCCCGATTTTACTACGCCGAAAGTCTGGAAATCAGAGAAAAACTTCTTCCTCAAGGTGATATTCAAATCGCCCAAAGCCAACAAGCTCTTGGTGGGTGCTTGCTAGCGATGGGAGATTTTTCTACCGCCATAGATTTTCTTGAGGATGCTTTAGTTATTTTTCAGGTGGATGCTGATTCCAATTCTGAAGAAATTTCAAAAGTAAATAGTCAATTAGCACAGGCTTATCTTCAAATCGGTAATCAGGAAAAGGCAACTTATCATCAGCAACTTATAACGGCTAGAGAGTAGGCGTTATTCTCTGGCCGTTTTTCCTTTAACAACCGACTTGTTTAAGGTAAATCTGAGTTTTTAGAGCGTTCTGAGTTGTTTCCAGACATACCTGTGTCGGTTTGCTATAGGTATTGTCGCTTAGAAATTTCCACTTCAAGCCATCCTTGTACTCAACAGTTAATCTAATCCCGAAAGCTCCTGCTGGGATTGTTTTAGCTCTTTTTGTATTGGTTTTTATATCACCACTGGAAATGGTTCGATTGTATGTAATTCCATTTTCCTTGGTCTTATACGTGATGGTAAAGCGGACAGTGACTCCGAGGAAACCATTTTTATTGTTCAAAGTCACTTCTCTTGCAGGATGCTTTTTCTCTTCGCAGGTTCTCACTTCATATTCAGTGGTGTATCCTAATTTTGCTGTTGTGTTGTCATTTAAGTAGTGCAATTTGTAGGAAATGGGTACACCAGGATTGTTTCGTGAATAGACTGCATTATCTCCTGTGATGATGTAGTTCAGATCTGCAAAGTTTTTGGCATTGACAGCCTCAGAAGCTACTGAAGCATTTCCTCCTATAGTGACTACGGTGATGCTTGACTTGTTGAGGATGGACTTGTATTTCGCCTCGATGGTACCAGATACATTTGTCAGTCCTGTGGCATAGTTCATCGCTCCTTCCAACTCTGAATCTGTAGCTGACTCAGTTGTAGTCATTCTGAACATAATGATCCGGCCATAATTGACCGCCTGAACATATGCTGGGGGAGAGTTTGGACCGAATTTTTGTTCGATCTCCGTTAAGCTGGCATCGGGTCCAAAAACCTGTCCCGGATTGGTCGGCGGATCCATAGTCACCGAATAAAAAACCTGCTTAAATGACATCATAGCCACTCTTTCGGTAGTACTGGATTCAAAGTTAAATTGAGTCTCTACGTCTCCGCGAGCCCATTCCACATTCAGACCAATGTCCATACTTACTTGGCGGCTACTGTAGGATGTTCTTGCGATATAGCTGGAATTGGCTGCATTTACGTATCCCTCTTGATATGCATTAGCATTCCACCATTCAAGAGCCTCATCGATTTTTGTTTGTACCCCTGAGTTCGATGGACTTTCGACATTCAGTGAACCATTTTCCCCCATTCCAGGTAGGTCAATCCGAAGAGTCATCGGTGCTCGATCAACCGCGGCGGGTGTAGGCAAACCGCCTAGCGTGGCTTCATCTGCGATAACTAAGGCACCGGGGTAGATGATCCCGTTTGTTGGCCTAAGAATGGCGATGTCCTCGAAGTTGTTCTTGAGATCATACTTGACCGTTCTGCACTCGAGAGTCCCTCCGTCAATTGGACTTCCGTTTACCCGGTTGCTTGTTTCTGTTCGCTGAGAGCCACCGGAGATATTTTGAACGTTTAAGAGACTATTATTATCAGCGGACATATTCCTCAAATAGTCGGTAATTGATTCTGCGTCAGGAGATAAAAGGATAGGATCTTCACCGCCTCCTATATCACAGGCTGTAAAACTTAAGGTAAGTGCGAAGGCCAAAATCACCTTCAATTTGTTTTGAAATAATGCTTTCATGGCGTATAGATTTTTGGTTGTATATCTATAGGCGACAAAAGCGCAGGAAAGTGGTAACGGGATTTCGAAGAAAAATTGACTTTTTTTGAAAAAGTGCTCTATAAGGCTAGAAACCCACTATTTTCTTTTAAATTATTTCAACTTTACGAGTGGATGATTCAAGCCATTGACCTCATTTCTGACCACGGTGTACTTATTCAAGCTCTTGAAAAGCTCTGTCAGATTTCGAAAACCAAAGGTTCTTGGGTCAAAACTGGGGTCTATTTTACGAAGGGAGGCTCCGATTTTAGCAATGTGAATTTCCTCCTCTTCATCACTGGTCGAAATATCAAATGCACGGTCAATCAAACGTAAATCCAGTTTTGGGTAGGGTCGTTTTGATTTTTTCGGAGTTGAGGATTTGACAATATTAGGTCTATCGGCTTTCTTATCATCCTTGATTTCCTCAGCTTCATCTTCTTCTCCCAAGTTTTCGGCAAATGTGAAAATCTCACAGGACTGAACAAAAGCCAATGGAGTGATCCGTCGACCTATTCCCATCACAAACATTCCTTCTTCCCGAATCCGCTTCGCCAAGCCAGTATAATCTGAGTCAGAGGAAACGATACAGAATCCGTCCACTGAATTGCCATGAAGAATATCCATGGCATCAATAATCAATGAGCTGTCGGTGGAGTTCTTGCCAGTGGTATAGGCAAACTTTTGAATTGGATTGAAGGAGTATTGATTGATTACCTCCTTCCATCCATTCATATGCGGAGTGGTCCAATCTCCGTAAATTCGTCGAATGGTCGCTTTTCCGTATTTTGATACTTCATCCAAGATTTCCTTGACTAGCCTGGCAGATGCATTATCCCCATCAATCAAGACAGCCAAATTGAATTTTTTTTCTTGCATAAGATTAGGTTACTGATTTTAATAATGAAGGGGCTCATTCGCCCCTTTCATTCTGAGAGTTTATTTAAGATTTTCTTTGAAAAAGGCAATTGTACGCTCCCAAGCTAGATTTGCAGCTTTTTCATCATAGCGAGGAGTGGTATTGTTGTGAAAGCCATGGTTGACGCCATCATACATGTGCATCACATAATCTACCCCATTCGCCTTTAGCGCCTCTTCATAGGTTGGCCAGCCAGCATTGACCCGTTCATCAAGGCTTGCATACTGAATCATCAAAGGTGCTTTGATTTGAGCTGCTTCTTCCGCAGAAGGTTGCCCTCCATAGAAGGGGACAGCTGCTTTGAGGTCAGGAAGCCTTACTGCCATCATATTCGATATCCAGCCACCGAAACAAAAGCCCACTACACCAACATTGCCATCGCAATCCGGATGGTTTTTCAAATACTCAAATGCCGCGATAAAATCCTCTAGCATTTCATCACGAGATCTTTCCCGCTGCATGGTTCTACCTTCATCATCATTGCCTGGATATCCACCCAAAGGCCAAAGCGCATCGGGAGCAATCGAAATAAAACCTGCTACTGCACATCGACGTCCCACATCTTCAATGTAAGGATTGAGTCCTCTATTTTCATGAACTACTACGATACCGGGAAATTTACCGCTTCCCGCAGGCTTAGAAAGTAAACCTCGAATTTCACCTCCGCCTTTTGGCGAGTTATAAAAAACATAATCTGAGCTTTGCATTCGCTCATCAGAAGGCTCCACCGTGGCAGTAGTCATATAATCAGGCATTATGGTACTCATAAGTGTGGTCAGCGTGATTCCCCCTACAGCATAGGCCGATAGTTTTTCCATGAATGTCCTCCTGTCTAGCTGGTTATGAGCATAGTAGTCATAGAGGTCATAGACTTCCTGCGGAATATCTTCTTTGTTGAGTTTTTTCATTGGATATAGTGGTTATTTGTAGCTAATAAAATTCCTTAAGTTTTTAAATCATCACCCTGCAGGAAGATTAATTCCTTGGTTCAGCTTCATTTTTTTAGAAAATAGCTTAAATCTTTGAATTAATTAAGGGAAATTCTATCGACGGATAAATTCTATTCTGAAGCATAGGTTCTTTTAGAATATGGTTAATACGATCACCTTTCTCCAAATATTCAATAGAATTCCTTGAATACTTTTATGAGAAGATGAACCTAGCTTGTCTGAATTTTATTAATTTGACCAATAAAATTTCTTTTATGGAAGAACAGGTTCCGAAGATCAAGCTAAAAGACAAAACCAGCCGTGAAAGGCAGACTTTTTTCAGAGTTACCTTCAATACCAATTCACAGTTGCTCAAAATTGCCGATAACAAGGCCAATATCGTCATTAGTATCAATGCGCTGGTTATTTCATCCATGGTGGCCTTGGTAGGTTACGGATCCGTATCGAATCAACTCGATATGCAAAATTTTATGATGCTTACCCCCATCATTTTATTTGTCTTGATGTGTTTGATCTCCACCATTTTGGCAGTCCAGGCAGCCAAACCAAAAATCGTCGGAAAGTCTGATAACTTGACTATAGAACATAGGTCTTTGATATTTTTCGGGTCAGTCTCGCATTTCAGTAAGGACGATTATATCCAAAAAATTCACGATGCGATGGCTTCACGTGATGCAATCATGGACCAAATGTCATCATCACTGTACTATCAAAGTCTCGTTTTGAATCAAAAATATAGACTCCTTAGTAGAGCCTATCAGGTGTTTATGCTGGGATTGACCATTGGCGTTTTGGCTTTTATTATCCAGTTGGTCTATTGATCAAAGGAAAATTATTTTTTCTTGGTTTGTTTAGCTCTTGCTTTTGCACGCTCAATGGTATTCTTTCGATATTCCTCATCTTCATAATACCTTTTTCGGCTTTTGCTTAAGGTGTATTCCTTGTATTGAGAGTCTTTCTGATACTTTTCCCGATAACGTTTTCTTGTCTTCTCCCTGAATTCAGCGTCTTCTTCGTACCGTTTTTTAGCTCGGGCTAGAATCTTCTCTTTATTTTTCAAATAATATTCGGATGGCATAGTGCAATGCGTCGTTTTTTGAAAATTAAAAAATAAAAATTTCACTCAAAAATCAACTTCCTTTAAAATCCATACTTCTGGAATTGATACAGTAACGAATACCTCCTTGGTCTTTTGGACCATCAGGGAATCGATGTCCCAAGTGTGAACCACAATTGCCACAAAGTATTTCCTCGCGAACCATGAAATGGGAATAATCCATCTGAACATCTATGGCCTCCGGTCGGACTGGTTCCGTAAAACTAGGCCAGCCACAGCCGCTATCGTATTTTTTTGAAGAATGAAAAATCTCATTTCCACACGCCTTGCATTCATAGATGCCGGTGTCATGATTGAGATAATATTCTCCCGTAAATGGCCTTTCTGTCCCTTTTTCGATCAGAATATGGTAGGATTCTGAATCCAATTTTTGCCGCAATTCTTCTTCAGAAAGCTTTACTGGATAGTTTTTTTTATTTTGATTCTTCATATGATAAAAACAAGTTAGGGGTCGCTTAGTTTGAAATCGCTTTATTTTTTGGGTTAATACCTAGATAAAAGACGATTGTTCCAAGAAAATAACAAAAGATATCCCAAAAATCTCTAGTGTAAGTATCAGAATAAGCTGGTAAAAACCACTCAAATGCAACTGAGACGTACAAAAATCCGACGATCACTTGGGTCTTGGTAAATCGAAAATTGTCTTTCTTTGGATGAATCCATTGGAAAATCTGCAAAGTCAAACCCAAAATCACAGGCATCGCTAATAGGTCATCTAGATATGAGTATAAAAAGGGGAAGCTCTCAAATGACCAGTATTCCACTGCTTGATTGATCCAAAAAATCAGGCAGCATGAGATAAAAATCGGGTTTTTGAAGATGCGCATTAGCCGGGTAAAGCCGCAATAAGCCAAAGAATAAATGTCATGATTGCCATAAAAACCGTGTAGAATCCATTTCCTACTTTTTTGAAAAACTTGACTAAGGATGTATCAGATTCTTTGATGTAGAACATCCACTCTTCCTCATTCTTTTTCTTTTCATCCTTTCTGACTTTATCTCTTTTTACTTCTACGGGACTTAGGTTTTTGCCACAGTGATCACAGGTGTCATCAATATTTTGATTCCACTCAGACCAATTTCCGCAGTGTGGGCATTTTTTCTGTCCCATTCGAATTTTGTTTTTTTACTGTGTCGATTGCCGCAAGAATGGTTGTACAGGCAATACGATTTTTTCTTCGATTATCAATGGAGAAGGGGCTAATCGCATCGAATCATCACAAAATATAAATTAATCTTTGTATGCCTCCCAATTATCTTCCCTATTCTATGCTCTTCTTCTTAATTCACAAATAGGATAAGTCAGGGAAGGTTATCTCGGTGTCAAAATCAGAGCATCTTTAGCACTTTCAACTATTTCATTTTTGTCCATTAATTGATAGCGGTATTTTCCTTTTGTATAGAGTGAAGCCTGATCCCGGTAGTGTTTGCTGAATCTATTCCCACTTTGACCTGTAGGCAATACCGAAAGCGAGCGATCTACATCCATGAAGTCTAGCAAAATCCGCATAGCCGGTCCCGATGTCACTTTGTAAATACCTTCTCCATTGAGTTTAAATGCCAACTTATTGACTGATTCGTCATTTGCTGGAACTGGGTCAGTTTTTACATTGAAAATCTTGTCCAGTGGTTTTTGACTACCTAATGGATGTGGGTGCTCCAATATCACTGCTTTTTCCCAATCCCAGGAATTTATGTTATCCCCAAACTGGGCTTCTAGCTCTTGCAGGGTGATTTTAAGGCTCTCTGAAAAAATTTGAGATGCATTTTCTTTTTCGGGAGTGTTTACCTTATCCCACCAAGGATGGTCGAAGTTTCGAATGAAAGGCAAATTTGAACGGATCATGACAAAGGACCCTAAATAGCTTTCGAAAGCTTCCTTTCCAAGCTCATCTTCCATAGCCAATCTTAAGACATGGTAAAGCCACTTATAATAGATGGTAGGAATAGAGGAGCTGAGTTCATGATTTCCATCCCAGTTTTCCAACAAGCTTTTGACCCGTTCTTTGCCTTCAAAATCAAAATCGGGAATTTGACTTAACATGATTTTGGCAATCTGGGCATGATCGGTATTCACCACCTCAAGTTGAATTACTTTCATTTCTTGGATAGTCCAATCATCCTTGGAATTGATAGCATCTGCAATTCGCTTCCAGCGTTCTCCCGGGAAATAATATCCTGGAAAAAGTACGCCGTTTTGAAGGGTGTCGGGCTGATTGTTTGCAGAGGCCACAAAACCCGATGGTGGGTTGATACTCCTTGGATTCAAACTGAATGGATACCATCCTTGCGGCATGCTTTCAGGATCAGACCCATCAGCAAAAATTTTTGAATGGACCTTTTCAGACCGGATAGGTAACTTCCCCGCTGCCCACCAGGCAATATTTCCAAGACTATCGCCATACATGATATTTAGCCCCGGAGCATGTATCAGAGATGCAGCGGCTGTCATATCCTCCAAGTCCTGTGCGTGGTTGATTTTGTAGATGGCTTCCAAAGCACGGGTTGGTTCCATCGTGTATACCCACCAGCTGCTTACAGGATTATCGGTTAAAGAGGCAATTTCAGGTACGACAGAATTCACGATAGGTCCATGAATGGTCTCTTTTATTTCGATTTTTACCGGGTCCTGGCCTTTAACAGAAATTACATCTTTTCGCACACTGAAGGGTAGAAATTCATCACCAAATTGATATTCATTCGAGTTAGTCGGATTCAATTTGATTTCAAAAAAGTCCTGATCGTCATTTTCAAACATCGTCAGTCCTACGCTGTGATGCCTGCTATGTCCTACCAAGCCAAAAGGAACTCCTGCTAAATGGTTTCCATAAAAACTGAATCCGGGATACTCTAAATGCGCTTCATACCAAACGGAGGGAGATGAAAATCCGATGTGAGTATCATTGGCAAAAATGACTTTTCCGCT
Organism: Algoriphagus marincola HL-49; assembly: GCA_001314815.1. GTDB lineage: Bacteria > Bacteroidota > Bacteroidia > Cytophagales > Cyclobacteriaceae > Algoriphagus > Algoriphagus marincola_A. The sequence goes on along the minus strand of LJXT01000004.1, from coordinate 32,744 downwards.
CTTGGTTTTGCTCCCTGAAACCACCCATCCGTTAGATCCTTCTAATAAAGGGACAGGCAACTTTTCCAGTAGGCTGCTTAAACTTCCATTAGAGATACTGTCAGGATAAAAGTTCGGGATGAAATGATGCTCGGGTAAAGTCTCGATCGAGAGAGCCTCCAGATACTCCTGTCCCAATTCACGACCCATTTTGGTGATAAGTGGATCGGTTTTTAGAGCCATTCCAAATGTAAAGGACATATAGCCTACGATTCCATGAATATCATTGATGGTGAATTCTCTAGGCTTTTCACCGAGTAGTAAGAATTCTATCGGTAAAGTGCCATTTTGAATAAATTCATTGACGCCGGCTATGTAGGCTTCAGTGGCATTTTTCCATGGAGAATCTGCTTGGGAATTCCAGAATTCTGTGGATGTTTGGGCATGTTTTGGAATACCAAGTGTTCTGAAAAATTGATCAATTTCGACCACATCGGGACCGAGAAACTCAGCCAAAGTTCCTGTGCCTACTCTTCGCATCATTTCTAATTGGAAAAGTCTATCCTGTGCATGCAGGTATCCTAAGGCCCGATAGGCATCCGATGCATTGGAGGCATAAATATGCGGTACACCATACCCATCAAAATAAGCGGTAGTCTCCTCCGACAGTCCAATGATTTCAATTTCCCCCTTATATTGAGGCGAGTGGAGGAAGATAAAAACCAGAAGCCCCAAGGCAAGAATTAACACTAAGCCTCCCAAAAAGGCACCGACCTTTCTCATAGTAATCAAAGTTTTTAGTGGGTTCTAATTAAGAAAAAAATGATCAGTTTTTCGGCTATGATCAACTCAATTCTTCCACCGCTTGAAGAATAATTTTACAGGCATTCCGGATTTCTTCTTCAGTTATGACCAAGGGAGGAGCAATTCGCATGGAATCATCACAGAAGAGAAACCAGTCGGTGATTACACCGAGTTCTATCGCCCGATCAATGATAGGCTTCAATACCTCGAAGGATTCAAATTCCACAGCCATCATCAGGCCTTTATTCCGAATACCTTTGATCTTTGGATGTACCAAAAGCTTTTTAAATAGATTCGCTTTTTCTTCTACTTGGTCTATGAGCTTTTCTTCCTGCAAAATCTGAATAGTGGCTAGAGAAGCAGCTGCACTGACAGGATGTCCTCCAAAAGTGGTGATGTGACCGAGAAGTGGGTTGTTTTTGAAGGCGGCCATGACTTTCTGATTGGCAATGAAGGCCCCAATTGGCATTCCTCCTCCCATTCCCTTTGCGCAGACTACCATATCGGGTACTATTTCGAAATGTTCAAAAGCCCAAAACTTACCTGTTCTACCGAACCCTGCCTGAATTTCATCCAAAACCAACAAAGTTCCCGTTTCATCACATCGTTTTCTGAGCGCCTGAAAGTATTCTTTGCATGCCACTCTGATTCCCGCTTCTCCCTGAATCGTTTCTACAAAAACGGCTGCTGTTTTTTCAGTAATCCGGTCGAGATGAGAATAAGCACCATACACGATATTGCTGATACCAGGAAGTAGGGGACGGTAGGCTCTCTTGAAAATCTCATTGCCGCCAATACTCAATGCACCGTGAGAGCTTCCGTGATAAGCATTCACACAGGAGATCAGTTCTGAGCGACCCGTATACCTCTTGGCTAATTTCATCGCCCCTTCAATCGCCTCCGAACCACTGTTGACCAAATACACATTGTTCAAGTGAGCTGGAAGGGTATCACAGAGGGCTTTTGCTAGGAGTGTTTGCGGGCTTTGGACATACTCCCCATACACCATGAGGTGGAGGTACTTGTCCAATTGTCCCTGAATAGCTTGAAGAACCTTCGGATGGCGATGGCCTACATTGCTGACACCAATTCCCGAGATCAAATCAATATATTTCCTGTCTTCGGAACCGTATAGGTAAATCCCTTCAGCTTTTTCTACTTCTATCAAAAGTGGAAAATCTGTGGTTTGTGCTAGATGACTAAGAAATAGTTGGCGGTGATTCATAGATGATAATTAGAAACTTCTAAAGCGGTAGAAAACGCCAAGCGGAAGTCTTTTGCCAAAGGAGTCCTTAAGAAAAAGCTCTCCGTGTTCGGCATTTTTAATGTTTTTGAAATTTGATTGAACCAGATTAACGGCAATCAGAGAGGAGAAGCTTAGGGAATACATGTTCAGAAGCAAGAAGTTGTTTATAGGATCCAATATTTCCGAGCAGATTTTCAGCATCTCATTAATCTGCTCCTCCAAAATCCATTTTTCTCCATCGGGTCCACGGCCATAGGCAGGTGGGTCAAGAATAATTCCTTGATAGGAATTTCCTCTTCTTGCTTCTCTTTTGATAAATTTCAATGCATCATCCACAATCCACCGAATTCCATCAAGGCCAGATGCCTCCATGTTGTGTCGAGACCAAGTCACGACTTGTTTGACAGAATCCAAGTGCGTGACATCAGCTCCAGCTGCCCTGGCCGCTACGGATGCAGCACCGGTGTAGGCAAATAGGTTCAATACCTTTGGTTTTTCTCCAGGAAATGACTGAATACTCTCATACAAGTAATTCCAATTGACTGCCTGCTCTGGAAATAGCCCAATGTGCTTGAAAGAAGTCTGGGCTAGATTTAATTTCAAGTCTAAGCCTTGCTGATTTTTATAATTAATCTGCCAGTTGTGAGGCATTTTTTTCAGTTGCTGCCAACTTCCTTTTTCAGGATTGTTTTTCTCCTTGGCAAAATGAGCATGGGCCTGCTTCTTCCATTCAGAATCAGGCAAGCTTTTATCCCAGATGGCCTGAGGCTCTGGCCGGCTTAATATAAAATCTCCAAAGCGTTCCAATTTTTCGAACCCACCAGTATCTATCAATTCGTAATCATTCCAGGCTCCTGGGCTGAGGGAAAGTATTCGTTCTTCCATGTTTTGTCAAAATCTGAGGACAAAAGTAAGGGTTTTAGATCAGTCCCAACTTTTCGAGGGTCTTTTCACTGAATTCCCAGAGCTCGTCGGCATTGCTAGCGCTAAGACCTGCAGAACTCGTACTCTTCTGTTTCTTCCTCACGTAATAGCCTCCGTTTTTCAATTTGTGAGAATTAGTTTTTGCCAGGAAAAGTGAGTTTTCGGCCCCTTTCTGTGCCGAGATAAAAAACAACTGTGTGGCCCGAATAATTGCTTTTGTAATAGGATCCGTTTCTGATCCAAAGGCTGTTTTTACCGCACCGGGATGGAGACTAAAAGCCGTAATTCCTTCTTTTTCATATCGCTTGGTCAGCTCTTTTGCCATCAAAATATTGTAGAGTTTGGCTTCTCCATAAGCTGTGATGGTACTGCTTACACTTGAAAGTCCAATGTCATTGGATCTGAATTTTCCCAATCGGTGTGCTTCAGAGCTCACCTGAATGACTTTTGCTTTTCCATTGATGAGGGAGGGGAGAAGCTGATGAGTAAGAAAGAAATGACCCAAATGATTGACTGTAAAAGTCATGTCCAGGCCCTTGTTATTTTTCTTTCCTCCGGGAAACATCCCACCTGCATTATTGATCATCAAATCGATCTTCGGAAAGTCCTTGTTGATTTTTTGGCTTGCTGCCTTCACCGATTCGAGGTCCGCAAGGTCAAATTCATAAAGTTTGAATTTTTCACGATTTGGAAATTTAGCGAGTTTGGATTCAGCCTTCTCTAAATTACGAACCGGCAGGATAAACACTTCAGAATGGTCAAGTAGACCTTTTAGCGTTTCGAATCCTATGCCTGAAGTGCTTCCTGTTAGTACTGTGATCATATTAGTTTTCAATTTGATAAAAAATACTCATTTGGTACTCAATTAGATGAATGAAGTGGAGGCTAATATTGTTTTGGCTATGCTTATTATTTAAATGAGAAATTGTATTTTTCCAACTGACCAACTCATAAATCCCGCTAATTCTAAAATTCATGTCGAAAAAATTCATCGATATCGAGAAGGCTATTCATTCCAAAAATCCAAAACTCCTCAAGTGGATGCCGGGCTTTTTACTTTCTTATATCAAAAATGTCACGCATGAATCTTGGATGAATGCAGTCATGGCCCGTATCGGACATCTCAAAGGGCTGGATTTTGTAGATGCACTGGTCAAAGAGTTTGAGCTGGACGTGGAGTTGAAGGGTGCTGAGAAGATTCCCAAATCAGGAGGAATCATCATAGCTGCCAACCATCCCCTTGGTGGGATGGACGGGATAGCACTGATGCATGCTATCGGGAGGCATCGAAAGGATTTTAGATTTTTGGTCAATGACCTACTTATGACTTTTGATAATTTTGACCCTTTATTTATTCCTGTAAATAAGCATGGGCGGAATTCAGCAGATACCATGAAGAAAATCGATGAAGCCTATTCAGGAGATGGTGTGGTTTTGATTTTTCCGGCAGGCTTAGTCTCCAGAAAGTCAGATGAAGGAGTGAGGGATTTGACTTGGAGGAAGAGTTTTGTCAACAAGGCGAAAAAGAATAAGAAAAATATTATTCTTTGTTTTATTGAAGGTAAAAATTCTAAATTCTTTTATAATCTCGCGAGTTGGCGAAAAAAACTGGGGATAAAAGCTAATTTAGAAATGTTTTATTTGCCTGATGAAATGTATAAACAGCGAGGTCAGAAAGTGACTATCCATTTGGGTGATGTGGTTTCTTTCACGGAGTTGTCGGATGAACATTCAGATATTTATTGGGCAGGAGATTTAAAGAAAAGGGTGTACCAAATCGGAGAAGGTAAAAATCACCACGCGAAGCAAAAAAGCTGACTATCAACAGCTTGCTTCAAATTAGTAGACGACGGTTTGAAAATGAATTTACAAACAGGTGAAACTGGAGCAAAAAATGAGTAAGGAAGAAGCGATTATTCCTGCAGTAGATAAGGATATTTTGAAGTCAGAGCTAAGCCCTGATCGGTTTTTACGATATACCAACAATGGAAATAATCTAGTCTATCTAGTCAATCATCATAATTCGCCCAATGTGGTGAGAGAAATTGGGCGTTTGCGTGAACTTACTTTTCGAACAGCAGGAGGAGGGACGGGAAAGAGTCTAGACTTGGATGAAAATGATATTTGCCCTAATTGCTACGAGCAACTGATCACCTGGAATCCTGAAGATGAGGAAATCGTCGCAGGTTATCGGCTGATTCATTGCAAAAACGCCGTTTCCGAAGGTGGGAATATCAATCTGTCGACATTCCACCTTTTTGACTTTTCAGATGAATTTGTGAAAAATTATCTGCCATACACCATTGAATTAGGAAGGTCGTTTGTGCAGCCTAAATACCAACCCAGCATCGATAATCGCAAAGGGATATTCAGTTTGGATAATCTTTGGGATGGGCTTGGGGGGGTCGTGCTACTCCATCCTGATGTCAAATATCTATTTGGCAAGGTGACGATGTATCCCCATTACCACAGGGAGGCGAGAGATTTGCTGCTTGTTTTTCTGAATCATTATTTTCCGGATAAAAACAACCTGGTCAACCCAAAGAAGGAAAAGACACTTACCTACGATACTCATATTGGTACAGATCCTGATCCTTTTGATGGGATGGATTACAAGGAAGGCTACAAGTTGTTGAATTCACGAGTCCGGTCTTATGGAGAAAATATCCCCCCTTTGATCAATACGTATATGAATCTTTCTCCCACCATGATGACATTTGGTACGGCTTTGAATGATGAGTTTGGGGAAGTCGAGGAGACTGGTATTTTGATTACTTTGGATGATATCTATGAGTCCAAAAAGCATAGACACATGGATACATTCGAGCGGGATCGAGAATTTGGATCAAGAGATGTCTGAAAAGAAAATTACATTAATCGTTGGCGCCACGACCAATCCCTCTCGATATGCTTATTCGGCAGCCCAGCTTTTTTATGAAAAAGGAATTGAGTTTATCCCCATCGGAATCAAATCGGGTCAGGTATTTGGAAAGGAAATTTTAGACCTTCGAAAAAAACCATCTTTAGACGAGATCCATACCATCACATTATACATTGGTCCTCAAAATCAGGACGAATGGATAGATTATTTGATTTCATTGAAACCTCAGCGTATCATTTTTAATCCAGGAACAGAGAATATGGATTTCACCCAAAAGGCAAAAAATGAAGGAATTGAAGTTTTATTTGCCTGTAATCTCGTGATGCTTAGTACCGGGCAGTTTTGAATTTTTTGATGAAGTGATCCATGTAAAATACATGGGGAAAAGAGATTAAGGAGATCAAAATAAAAAACAGGAGCAAAAGCTCACTTTGATCCAAGAATCGCATTCCAAAAAGTAATAAACCGGAAATTCCAACTAGGCTTAAAAGAGTGAAGGGAATTAATTGTTTGGCGAATTTGAGTAGACTATTGTATTGGGGAAAGCGGTTTAAGAATTCGTACTCTAGTCTCATGCTTGGTAAGGCATGCCAAAACCCAAAGTAGACCACAAAACTGATAAATAGTGGAGCCATGTATAGAAGCGGTGCCAAAATGACAAGGTCTATCATGCTTTCGAGTTTAATTTTTCGGAAAGTCCAATATTCGATACCTAATGTCAAAATCAGGGAAACTCCTATTATGCCAAAGGAATAAGTTTCCAGAAAGGACACATCGACGATGGGATTCAAAATGAAAGTAGTCATTTGAAAATCCCCAAATAAGATCACAGAAAGGAAAAAAGATCCCCGAGTGATGAATAACATTTTACTTCGAACATCCGAGTTTTCAATTTTCAGAAAATGTGTTTGACCAAAATGGTAAGCCGAGAAGGCTAAAAAAATCATGAGGGCTACTTGTGGTAGAAAGTACCAAACGACTAGATAAGCACCAATTAGTGACAAATAACGAACTAGAAAAACAACAAGGCCTTTAAAATCAATCGTTGGCTGTGAGGTTAAGTGATCAATGGCTCCATGTGGGATTCCAACGAATAATAAAACCAAGCCTGCAAATCCAAACTCGATATATTGTGGTAATTCCGGGATCAATGAAAAGCCCAAACAAACCACCAGTCCCAATATTTTGAACAAAGACTCAGTGCTTTTCATAGTACCAGAGGCTTTTTAGGTAAGGGGCAAATCGTACTTTTCGTAGGAGATTGATCTCCTCCCAAAATGAGGTTTTGGCTTGAAGGAAGCGAAGGACATTTTCTGTGGAATTGACAGTAAATAAGTCAAAGAATACGTTTTCCAGCTGCTCAGGCCATTTTTTTGCAATGTTTAGCAGGATGTTGTCGTAGAAAAAATGCCTGCTGGGAATTGATTTTTTAGAAAGTACTAAGTCTGATTCCAGCTCATTGACAAGCTTTTGGCAGTGTTCCTGGATAAATTGAAAAGTATAACCAGTGGAAGGTCTTGACCAGCCTGCTCGTGTCCCGATGGGAATCCATCTTTCATGAGTCTGAACAGTTTTATACTGAGTGCTCATGGGGATTGCTCCGGTCTCTTCAAAGTATACCGAATAATCCACGTTTTGAAGGTGCTGTTCTAAATAAGAATTAAGAGAAGCTTTAAGATTTTCTTTAGGAATAGCTTCCTCCGAGTAGGCTGTATATTCTACCAAGGCATGCTTGGAATCGTAGGGTAAAATGTATCCGAACGAGAAGTTTTTTTGATCCTGTGGTAAAATATCCATCAGGGTGACAGCAGAATCATCGAAAAAGGATTGCTCCGTTTTAATTTTCCAACCGACAAATTGCTGCTTGAGGATTTTTTGATTTTGGAAGTCACCTTCTTCTAACCTAGAGTCTAGTAAATAATCACATGTGAATGCTTCTCCTGAATCTGTTTCGATCTCAAAATTTTGAGAAGTAGGGGAGATGTTTGTGATTTTTTCTTCTAGGAAAGTAATAGAAGGGATACTAGAGAAATGGCCTTTCAGCTCTTTGAAAAAATTGCCAGCCTCAATGTGGTAGTAATTTAATTCGCCCAACGGAAGTGTCAATTTGCTTCCATTTTTGGAGAGGTTTAGTTTGTTCCAAAATTTGGTTTCAGATACAGGCTGAATTTGAAGTGGGCTTTTTGCCCAATAGCACCAGGTTTTGTTTGGGAAATCATCTCCCATTGGATCGATGACCAAAATTTGTTTTGACTTCAATTTACTTTTCGAAAGGTAAAAGAGCATGCTGTATGCTGCGCAACCTCCTCCGGCAAATATGTAGTCGTAGTGAACCATAGTGCATAAATTAGCCTCTCCCCGTGAAGGGAGAGGCGAATCTGATTAAGCAGTGGCAGTTTTGTTTTTAGATGATTCAGTAATAGCTACATAGTAGATTACTAAGCCAAATCCGATTTTGTTGATTGCATCGGCAAGGTTGTAGAATAGGTCGATTGAACTTACTTCGAATGCACCTGAAAGTAGGTTTCCTGGAAGTACCATGTATCCGATTGGATAGATAGACCATCCTAGTGTGATGAAGATCTTCAACAAGAACATTGCTCTTGCCATCGCAGGGCTGTCACTTTCTTTAGCAAGCTTAGCTACGTCTCCAGCAAATACTTCATACACGATATACAAATAACCTAGAGTGGAAAAAATACCCCACATAATGTTATTGTCAATTCCTGAAGTCTCTCCGATGTAACCTGTAACCAGCATCACTAAAGAGGCAATGATCAACTTGAAGAGTGTTCCCCCTTTAGCTCCAAATGGCTTGGTAAGTAGGTAAAACTCCACACACATCAATGGAACGGTCAATGTCCAGTCCACATATCGGAAAGCTGTTGGACTAGAACCAGTTTGTAGGTAAAAGTCCCGCATGTAGTAATAGTGTACGGCTGCGATTCCGGTAATTAGGCCGGAAACCAATAAGGAAGTTTTCCACTTCCCATCTACAGAACCTCTCTCGACGAAGAAAAAGACCGAGGAGGCAAACATGGCCATGTAACCAATAAAGAAGGTGATGGCGATCGGGTCTGAATTGATGATCCTGTCTAGACCGATCAACTCTGCTGCTAAGGTGATGTTCATTTGGTTATTATTAAGTTTGGTTAAATGATTTTAGATGTAAAAGATATTAGAATTAAATTTGTTTAAACATCGGTACTAAAAATTCAACAAAATGGTATAAGTGGTTAAAAAACAGGTATTAAATGGAGTTTATCGCGTACCAACGGATGTGAAAAAAAATGATAAAATGAGTTTATTCAGAATATTATTTTGATTATTTGTTTAAACTCAGAATCAAGCCTAATCTGAAATGGAGTCTACATATTGCGTGGTCAACTCAGAATTTTTGCTTATCTTGCCAAATCATTTGAAACTTAAAAAATCACCGATTAAGCCTGTTTAAAGGCTTTTTTTTCAAAAAATATGAGCGAAGATAATGCGAAGAAACCGTCCGAATACGGTGCGAGCAACATTCAGGTTTTAGAAGGTCTTGAAGCAGTAAGGAAGCGTCCCGCAATGTATATCGGAGATGTAGGGATCAAAGGCCTTCATCATTTGATTTGGGAAGTTGTAGATAATTCAATTGACGAAGCCCTGGCAGGCCACTGTGATACCATCAAGGTAACAGTGCATGAAGATAACTCGATTACTGTAGAAGACAATGGTCGGGGGATTCCCACCGACATGCACGAAAAAGAAAAACGTTCTGCATTAGAGGTTGTATTGACAGTCCTTCACGCAGGAGGTAAGTTCGATAAAGATACTTATAAGGTTTCTGGTGGTTTGCATGGTGTTGGGGTTTCCTGCGTCAATGCACTTTCCACTGACTTGAAAGCTACAGTACATCGAAATGGAGTCATCTTTGAGCAGGAATTTAAAATTGGTGTTCCCCAGTATCCCGCCCGAGAAATAGGAAAAACGGATAAGCGAGGAACTATCATTCATTTCAAACCTGATGACAGTATTTTCACTGTCACAGAGTTTCGCTATGAGACCATAGCAACCCGTCTTCGGGAAATGGCCTTTTTGAATGCAGGCATCCGCATATTTTTGACAGACCTACGTGAGATTGAGGATGATGGAAATCCTAAGTCTGATGAATTTTATTCGGAAGGTGGATTGGTTGAATTTGTGCAGTATCTAGATGAGACAAAGGAGAAAATCATTTCGGAGCCTATCTACATCGAATCACTAGATCAAGACGTGCCGGTTCAAGTGGCCATGAGCTATAATAACTCCTACAGTGAAAATGTAGTCTCTTATGTCAACACGATCAATACCTACGAGGGTGGAACACATGTCACAGGTTTTCGAAGAGCGCTCACACGAACGCTGAAATCCTACGCAGACAAGTCCGGAATGCTTGACAAGCTTAAAATTGAGATTACCGGCGATGATTTTAGAGAGGGGTTGACTGCCGTCATTTCCGTGAAAGTGGCAGAACCTCAATTTGAAGGGCAAACCAAAACTAAGCTGGGTAACTCAGATGTAGTTGGAGCAGTTGATTCCTCAGTATCGGAAACCCTCCAATTTTGGCTCGAAGAGCATCCTAAAGAAGCCAAAACAATCGTTGGTAAGGTGATTTTGGCGGCTCAAGCACGTCATGCCGCTCGAAAGGCCCGGGAGATGGTACAGCGCAAGAATGTCCTTGGTGGCGGAGGTCTACCCGGTAAGCTAGCGGATTGTGCCAATAGTGACCCAACTGTCTGTGAACTTTATCTAGTGGAGGGAGACTCCGCCGGTGGGTCTGCCAAGCAGGGTCGTGATCGTGATTTCCAGGCCATCTTACCGCTGAAAGGTAAAATCCTTAACGTGGAGAAAGCTCATGAGCACAAAATCTACGATAACGACGAAATCAAGAATATTCTCACCGCATTGGGTGTGAAGTTCGGAACGGCAAATGATGATAAGGAGTTAGACCTTTCAGGTCTTCGTTATCATAAAATCATTATCATGACAGATGCTGATATTGACGGTTCACACATTAGGACACTGATTTTGACACTTTTCTTCCGATACATGAGAAACCTGATCGAGAATGGTTACGTGTACATCGCATTGCCTCCTTTGTATCTTTTGAAGCGGGGTAAGGATGAGCGCTACTGCTGGACCGAAGAGGAAAGAAAGACTCTGATTGCCGATATGGCAAAAGACGGGAAAGAGGATAGTGTCAATATTCAAAGATATAAGGGACTTGGAGAGATGAATCCTGAGCAACTTTGGACCACTACCATGGATCCCAATATGCGCACCATCAAGCAAGTGACTATCGACTCTGCGGCAGAAGCAGATCACCTGTTCAGTATGCTGATGGGTGATGAAGTAGCCCCTCGACGGGAATTCATCGAACGAAATGCCAAGTATGCGAAGATCGATACTTAAATATCGCAGAAGGGCTCCAAAAGAGCCCTTTTTTATTAATGATTTAATAAACAAGATCCCATTTTAGAAATGTTATTTTTATTCCCATGCGAATTTCAAAGATTTATTTGCGGATAAATTTGAAAATTTGTAAAAGGAGGGCCAATCATCAAAAATCAGTACGAAATGAAACAAGCAGTCCGAGAGCGATTTGATTCAGTGATCAACAAAAGTGATCTTATCAGCCGAGATTTAAGCTGGATGAAATTTAATGACCGAGTATTGGATCAGTCTAAAAAAGATCATCGATCCATATTCGAAAAGCTCAAGTTTCTGGCAATTACTGCATCGAATTTGGATGAATTTTTTATGATCCGAGTTGGGTCACTTTACAACTATCTCGATTATGACAAAGAGCGGGTTGATTACTCTGGATTGAGAGAAGAGCCCTTCAAAGCCACTTTGATGGAGGAATGTCAAAACTTTCATCATGCCCAGCATGAGCATTTTCTGAATTCAATTTTGCCAGCCTTGCCCAATGAGGGCATCGCTTTATGCAATACATCCAAGCTTACAGACGGGGAGCGAAAGAAGGTCAAGCAATATTTCGACCGGGCAATTTATCCGATGTTGACCCCGATGGTTTATGACGGTTATCGTACTTTCCCGATCTTGATGAATAAGTTGTTGATCTTTGGCGTCGTGACCACTACGCCCGGAGAAAGGAAGGACATGCGTAAACTTTCGTTCGTTCAGATCCCCGCGAATATTCCGAGATTTTTCGAAGTGGAGCGAGGAAATACCTTGTTTTTGGTACCGATTGAAGAGGTGATTCGTGAAAATATCGTTTCCCTATTTCGAAATGTGGACATTCAATCAATCAGTCTTTTCAGAATCACCCGAAACGGTGACTTTACTCTTGAAGAGAGTGAAGACATGGATGCCAATTTCCTCGAAGAAGTGAAGCGAAAGCTGATGGAGCGAAAGACTGGTCGAGTCGTGAAAATCGAAATCGAAGAAGGCTATAGTAAGTGGATGCTTAATTCTCTTCTGGAAAGATGGAAACTAGGCACCGACTCTGTTTTTCACGTCAAGCGTGAAAGTATGATTGATTTCACCGGGCTTTGGCAGATAGTTGGGAACAAGCAGTTTCGTGACCGACTGCCACAGATGCCTGCTCCTGTGAAGCCTTTATCATACCAAGACGAAGGAAATGCAGATATATTCGATACCCTAAAGGAAAAAGATATTCTACTGCATCATCCGTACAATAATATTGACTCCATTCTTGATCTAATCGAAAAGGCAGCAGATGACCCTGGCGTCATGGCTATCAAAATGACCATTTATCGATTAGCCAAGGATAGCCAAATCACAAAAGCTTTACTTAGAGCAGCCGAAAATGGAAAACACGTTTCTGTTCTTTTCGAAGTGAAGGCAAGGTTTGATGAGGAGAATAATATTCGAGAAGCCAAAAGACTGCAGAAAGCAGGCTGTTTTGTGATTTATGGAATTACGCACCTAAAGACGCATACCAAGCTACTCTTGATAGTCAAAAAAGACGGGGATCAAATTACCAGGTTTGTCCATTTGGGCTCGGGAAATTACAATGAGGATACAGCCAGACTTTATACAGACATTGGTTTATTGACCACTAACGAGGTCCTGGCAAATGATGTGTCTGAGTTTTTTAATGTCATTACCGGACACTCCATGCCGACCACCTATCAAAACCTGATCACGGCTCCGAGAGATATGCGAAATCAGCTCATCCACTTCATAGAGCAGGAGGCAGAGAATGCTCGGAATGGATTGCCGGCAGGAATATTTATCAAGGTAAACTCCCTTGAAGATTCAGAGACTATTTATGCGCTGTACAGAGCCTCACAGTCCGGTGTTACTGTCAAATTGATTGTGCGTGGAATATGCTGTCTAAGGCCGGGCAGGGATGGTCTGAGCGAAAATATAGAGGTTATTTCTATTGTTGGGGATTTCTTGGAGCACTCCAGGATCTACCATTTTCATAATAATGGAGATACCAGGACTTACGCTGGGAGTGCCGATATGATGGTAAGAAGCTTTGATAAGCGTCTGGAGAGCCTCTTCAAAGTAGAATCTCCACTCTTAGAAAAGCAACTGATGAATATCCTTGCTTTCAATCTTCGGGATAATTTCAATGCTTATGTGATGCAGGAGGATGGATCTTACCTTGCTAAGAGACCTCAGGGAGACGAAGAGGTCTTTAATGTTCACAAGGAGTTTTTCAACTTGGATCCTGAAAAAGTGATGCAAGTCGAACTGATTCCTACTTACAGCAATCAATAAAAATGGAAACCGCGTTTCCTCGCGGTTTTTTTCTTTACATTTTTTGATAGTGACCCTTTTGTAGTCTCTTTTTTACCTTGAAATAATTCACTATCCCCACGAGAAGAAATATGATGCTTAAGGCAAAAGCTAGATAGCCTAAATTTCTTACATGGTCCAATTCCTTTACTTGGAAAAGGGCCGTGCCGGAGACAAGGAAGTATAGGGCCGTTCGAATGTAGGATAATAGCGTCCGATCATTTGCTAAGGTTGTTCGCTGTCTTGCCAAAAAATCTCTGACTATCAAGTCATTTTCCTTTTCATTTTCCATATTTTTGAGCCTTGATTTAAAATTTTAAATAATAAATACTATGAAACGATTATTTACCCTTTTCATTTTCTGTTTTTCATCGAGCATATTGTTTGCCCAGGAAGAAACACCCAAAGATACCACCTATTGGTTAAAAGAGATTGCAGGTGGTATCAATTTGAACCAAGGCTCATTCAGTAGTAACTGGACCGGTGGTGGTGTCAATTCCGTGGCTTTGGGCTTTTACCTGAATGGAAGGGCAAATTATAAAAAAGATAAATGGACATGGGACAACACGATGGATTTCATCTATGGTATCGTCAAAAATCAAGATGAGGACGCAAGAAAATCCAATGACCGGATTTTTCTAGATTCCAAAGTAGGTTACAAAATCAGCGATCGATGGAATCTTTTTACTTCCTTGAATTTCTTATCGCAGTTTGCTCCGGGATATGACTTTTCTGACGGTAACCGTACGCTGATTTCCAAATTTGCTAACCCTGCCTATTTGACTTCATCTTGGGGATTGGAATATAAGCCTAATTCCGAATTTATGCTTCGCCTATCTCCATTTTCTCCAAGGTTTACTTTTGTGACAGATACAGATCTTTACTTGACTGTTCCTGAAAATTATGGTGTACCGATAGGAGATAAGGTGAGGTCTGAGTGGCTCGCCTTTAGCTCCCTGCTTGAATGGAATAAAAAACTATCTGAAAACGTAACATTGCTGGTGCGCCATCAAATGTTTATCAATTATGAAACCTTGGCTTTTGATGCGATTGACCACCGGCTTGATGTCGCCCTTACTGCCAAGGTTTCGAATTTAATAAATGTCTCTCTGACAAGTTTGAGTATTTATGACTTGGACCAAGACGATAAAATACAATTTAGCCAAGGACTTGCTTTGGGTATTTCATTTAGCAGAAGTACATTTCCGAAGGAATAAATATTTTAACAAATTTTTATTTTGTGTTTTGATTTGAAAAGAATTGTATTATTTTTGAAATCATTGTGGTAGTTAAATAATAGTTGGTTTAGTTTTCAAATAAAGGGCAGGAGATTTTCTCCTGCTTTTTTATTGCCTTTATTTGAAAAGTCCAATTATTTGAAAATTTGAGTTCAACTGAAAGGAGAAATCCGGCCTTATAGGAAGAATTGTGATGTTGATTCAAATTTGTACTTTAGAAAGATGACTTTTTCGGTATTTGCGAATTATCCAAAGTAGAATTGACCATAAAAAAAGCCATGCGTCTGCATGGCTTTCATTTTGGATGGGAAATCGTTATCCTTTCACAACTGAAAAATCAAAAGACTCTAGGAATTTGGTTGTAAAGTTTCCGGCCTTGAATTGCTCATTTTCCAATAAAGCAATGTGGAAAGGGATGGTGGTTTTGATACCATCGATCACAAATTCTTCTAGAGCCCTTTTCATTCTCACAATCACTTCTTCCCGAGATTGACCACTGACAATAAGTTTTGCGATCATGGAGTCATAATTGGGCGGAATCACATAGCCTGCATAGACGTGCGAATCGACGCGAACACCTCTTCCTCCAGGAAGGTGTAGATTATTGATTCTTCCCGGGCTGGGGCGGAAGCCATTTGCAGGATCTTCTGCATTGATTCGGCATTCCATCGCAAAAAGCTTGGGATAGTAATTTCTACCGCTGATTTTTTCCCCTGCGGCTACCTTGATTTGTTCTTTGATCAAATCGAAATCTGTTACTTCTTCTGTGATAGGATGCTCTACCTGAATTCGGGTATTCATCTCCATGAAATAGAAGTTGCGGTTTTTATCCACCAAGAACTCGATCGTCCCGGCTCCTTCATATCCGATTGCTTCTGCACCTTTGATTGCAGCTTCGCCCATTTCATGCCTGAGCTCATCCGTGATAAAGGGTGAAGGAGTTTCTTCTACTAGTTTTTGATGTCTTCGCTGAATGGAGCAATCCCTTTCTGAAAGATGACAAGCCTTACCATTGCTGTCTCCGACGATTTGAATCTCGATGTGACGAGGCTCTTCAACAAATTTTTCTAAATAAAGACCGTCATTTCCAAAAGCAGCTCCAGATTCCATTTTGGCGTCATCCCAAGCTTTTTGGAAATCTTTATCTTCTTTTACAATTCGCATTCCACGGCCACCGCCACCTGCAGTCGCTTTAAGGATTACCGGATAGCCCATTTCATTGGCTAGCTTCAATCCTTCTGCCACAGAGTCTAAAAGGCCCTCAGAGCCGGGAATGGTAGGTACTCCAGCCGCTTTCATGGTAGCTTTAGCAGTAGCCTTATCACCCATTCTATCGATCATGTCAGGCGATGCTCCGATAAATTTGATTCCATATTCTTCGCATATTTTAGAAAATTCGGCGTTTTCAGAAAGGAATCCATAGCCCGGATGGATGGCATCGGCATTGGTAATCTCCGCAGCTGCGATGATACGGGGTATGTTGAGGTAGGAGTCTCTACTCGGAGCTGGGCCTATGCACACAGCCTCATCTGCAAATCTGACATGAAGACTGTCCTTGTCTACAGTTGAATATACAGCAACCGTTTTGATGCCCATTTCCTTGCAGGTACGGATTATCCGTAGGGCGATTTCTCCTCGGTTAGCGATTAATATTTTTTTAAACACAATAAGTGGGTTTTGGTGAAAAAATTAACCAGCTGGGTCTACCAGGAAAAGTGGCTGATCATACTCTACAGGGGTAGCATTGTTGACAAGCACTTTCACGATTTTGCCGGATACCTCTGATTCGATTTCGTTAAAAAGCTTCATTGCCTCAATAATGCAAACGGTCTGACCCGCTTTGACGCTGTCACCTACATTTACAAAAGCATCCGCGTTGGGATTGGGCGTGGTGTAGAATGTTCCAATCATCGGAGACTTGATTTCGATCAAGTTTGAAGAAGACTCCGCAGGAGATTCCTTTGGCGCCTCCACAGGGGCGGCAGGGGTCGATAATTGAACTGGGGCAGGAGCAGGAGCTGCAGGCGCAGTTTCTACGGCTCTGAAGCTCTGGTCAGCATATTTTTTTATCGAAAGTTCAAACTCGTCTGTTTTGATTTTAACTTCAGCGAGACCGGAATTTGAGATATAATCGATCAGTTCTTGAATTTCTTTTGCTTTCATGTTTTGTGAGTTTTTAAAGGTTTTCCATCCTCAGGCTGATTAGATACTGTTGTTTTCCAGGCGGTAAACGAAACCCGATTTGAAATACCTTTTTGTTTAAGCTTCTAAGACTGGGTTTTTCAAAATAACACAAGCTATGAGACGACCTCATAGCCTTATTTTTATTTAACTCGCTCGGAATAAGAACCGTCTCGAGTATCCACTTTGATCATCGTATCTTGATCTACGAAAAGTGGAACCATTACTGTAGCTCCCGTTTCCAAGGTAGCAGGCTTGAGTGTATTAGTGGCTGTGTCACCTTTGATTCCTGGCTCGGTGTAAGTAATCATCAGTTCCACAAATGGAGGTAATTCGACTGCAAGGGGAGTTTCCGTTTCATCATGTACAAGAATATCCACGAGTTGACCTTCTTTAAGCAACTCAGGTCTTTCAATCAATGATTCTTGAATCAAAAGTTGCTCGAATGAATTGCTGTCCATGAAATTGTACCCCATGTCATCTTTATAAATGAACTGGTGTGGACGTTTTTCTACCCGGGCAGTAGTTACTTTCTCACCTGCATTGAAGGTTTTATCGAGCGTTTTACCGGTTTTTAAACTTTTTAGCTTAGTTCTTACAAAAGCTGCCCCTTTCCCAGGCTTGACATGCTGGAATTCTACAATGCTCCAGATATCATTATTCATTTCTAGACAGAGTCCATTTTTAAAATCTGCTGTCGACGCCATATTAATTATTTGAGTTTATTCTTAATGAAATTACTTCGGGTCATAGGCCCATTTGACATAGATCGCACCCCAGGTGAATCCGCCACCAAATGCGGCTAGAATGAGATTGTCTCCTTTTTTCAATTGCTTCTCGTAGTCCCAAAGGCAAAGAGGAATAGTTGCTGCCGTGGTATTGCCATAGCGCTCAATATTCATCATTACTTTCTCAGGTCCTACGCCCATTCGGTTTGCAGTGGCATCAATGATGCGCTTATTGGCTTGATGGGGTACTAGCCAAGCGACATCATCTCCTTTAAGACCATTCCGCTCCATTACTTCTGCACTGACATCCGCCATATTGGTTACGGCAAATTTGAAAACGGTAGAACCTTCTTGGTAAGCATAATGCTCACGGGCTTCTACTGTCTCGTGCGAAGCTGGCCTTCTGCTTCCTCCTGCTTTCATGTGGAGAAATGGTTCGCCTGAACCATCAGACCTCAATATCGCATCTTTGATTCCCAAGTCTCCCTCGGCCGGCTCCAATAAAACTGCTCCAGCTCCATCACCAAATAGAATACAGGTAGTTCTGTCTTTGTAATCTACAATGGAGGACATTTTATCTGCACCTACCACAAGTACTTTCTTATGGGTACCAGACTCGATAAATTGTGAGCCAAGTTGTAAAGCATACAAAAACCCTGAGCAAGCCGCAGAAATATCAAAGCTAAAGCTGTTTTTCGCACCGATTTTATCAGCGATTATGTTGGCAGTAGCAGGGAAGGGCATGTCCGGAGTCACTGTCGCACAGATGACTACTTCGATGTCTTTGGGGTCAGTATTTGTTTTTTCAAGGAGGCCTTTAGCAGCTTCAATCCCCATCACTGAGGTTCCTTGGTTTTCGCCTTTTAAAATTCTTCGTTCCTTGATGCCGGTTCTTGAGGTGATCCACTCGTCGTTAGTTTCGACCATTTTCTCAAGTTCCTTGTTGGTCAACCGGTACTCAGGTACATAGCCTTGTACGCCGGTGATCATGGCTTTTATTTTCTCCATTCGAATTGGGTTAAAAAAGGCGATCACTCGCCTTATTCATTTTTGGGTTTGCCCCTTTTTTGTAAAGAAGGTCAAAAATATCATAAATGCCTCTTACCACCAAAAATATTCCATTTGTAATATCTTAAGTGTTTGATAGCGAGGGTATTGAAATTTTTGGCATAAAAAAAATCCAAACTATAAATAGAATGGATTTATGATTCTGTGAAATTTTGGCTTATGCCATTACTTCTTTTTCGATGATTACCTGTCCTTTGTAGTACAATTTGCCGTCAAGCCAAAAAGCTCTATGAGGCAAGTGCATTTCACCAGTAGTAGGACATTTTGCCAAACCAGGTGCTTCTAGCTTGTAATGAGTTCTTCTTTTATCTCTTCTGGTTTTGGAAATCTTTCGTTTAGGATGTGCCATTTTATGCGTGATTTAAGAGTTCTATTACTTTTTTTTATTTAGGTTTTTTAGCTTTTCCCAGCGGGGATCTACGTTTATATCCTCATCTTCAGATTCCTCTGATTCTTTTTCAGAATCGATGTAGACATAAAGCCCGTCCAAATCATCTTCCTCATCGTCCAGTTCGTTTCGATGGTCAGGATGAATTTTTTTTGCCGGTAAGGCTAAAAGAATGAATTCATAAATAAGCTGAGCCACATTTACTTTTGGCGTGTCTCTGGTAATCATGAAAACATCCTCGTCAATTTCTTTTTCTTCTGAGCCATATTTAAATATCATGGTTTCCTCGGATTCAAGCGGAGAGTCAAACTCTTCCAAACTTCTATCGCAGGTGAGCCTAACGCTTCCCTTGATGTGGAAATCCATTTCGATCAAATTTGCTCCTTTGTGCATGCTGACCCTTATGGTCAAGTTGCCATTTTGCACCAGATCATTCTCACCGAATTCTCTGAAGAATCGATCATTAACATCAAATTCTAATTCATGTGTCCCTTCTGGGTATTTAATTACCTCAATGTCAAAGTTCTGCAGGAATTTCACGACGTCTCTTATCGATTTTAAGACCGCAAAAATAGGTAATTAATTGGAAAGATTAAAATGAAAGAGAATTATATTTTCCTTTCACCGCAGGGCTATTTTTATTCTGCGTCCTCTGTTTCTTCCTCTAAGACTTGGTGAGCCCTAATTACATCCAAAGCCAGAAATAATGCGGCCCTGATTGAACCTTCATCTGCTAGTCCTTTACCAGCAATATTATAAGCTGTCCCATGATCTGGGGAAGTTCTGATAATCGGAAGCCCTGCTGTGAAATTGACCCCATCGCTAAACGCCATGGATTTGAAAGGAATCAATCCTTGATCATGATACATTGCAAGGACTCCATCAAATTTGGTCTGATGCATCATACCAAAAAAGCCATCAGCAGGGTAGGGGCCAAAGACTAATTTATTCTGATCCTTCAGTTGGTTGATTGCTGGTTTAATGACCTCAATTTCCTCTTTACCAAGCAGGCCATCTTCACCCGCATGAGGATTTAGACCTAGAATCGCAATTTTTGGTCGATTGATGCCAAAGTCTTTTTCCAAACTTGAAAGCATGAGATTGGCCTTCCGCTTGATACTTTCCACGGTGACTGCTTGACTCACCTGAGCTATTGGCATATGTCCTGTTACCAGTCCTACACGCAGTTTGTCCGATACCAAAAACATCAGACTGTCCTTGGCATTGACGGCTTCGCTTAGGTATTCCGTGTGGCCAATGAATTTGATCTCTTCGCTATTGATATTGTTCTTGTTCAGGGGAGCGGTCACTAGCGCATGGATTTTTCCTTCTTTCAGGTCCGCAACTGAGGTTCGAAGTGCTTCCAAAGCCAATTTTCCTGCCTCTTGCGTTTCTACGCCGGGAATAATTTCCGGGCATTCCTCCACCACATTGATCACATTGATTCGTTTATGCTGGATTTCATCGATGGATCTAACCTGTAGAAAGTTGAATCCATCCATATCGAGCATTTTTTTATAAATACTGAACACTTTTCCATGCCCATAGATCAGGGGCACAAAGTCTTGATGCACCCGCGTGTCCTGAAGAGCTTTCATCACTACTTCTGGGCCTATTCCGTTTATATCTCCGATACTGATCCCAATTATTGGTTTATGTTGCTTTGCTGTCATATTGCTTTGCTCAAAAAAGGCCAATTACATTCACTGTCGAACTTAGGCCTTTAGGAATATTGTCTTAATTTTAGGCTGCAATTTATAAAAAATTACCGGAGCTATTCGATGGAGAAAGTCAGACCCAAAAAACATCTGGGACAACACTTCCTGACGGATTTGAGCATTGCCAAGCGAATAGCTCAAGCTGTCACAGGACATGGTGGTGCCCAAAAAGTCCTCGAGATTGGCCCTGGTATGGGCGTACTCACAGATTTCTTGCTAGAAAACCCACAGGAGCTCTATTTGGCAGAAATTGACCAAGAGTCAATCCGGTATCTCGAGGCAAAGTATCCACATTTGGTCGATCATATACTGGAGGGGGACTTCCTGAAAATGGATATTTCAAAAGTTTTCCAAGAGCCTTTTGCCATTGCGGGTAATTTTCCTTACAATATTTCAAGCCAAATCTTTTTCCGAGTCCTTGAGTTGCGCCATCAAGTAACCGAGGTGGTATGTATGCTTCAAAAAGAGGTAGCACAGCGAATCGCATCTCCAAAGGGAAATAAGGATTATGGGATTTTATCGGTTCTACTGCAGGCCTTTTACTCGATTGAATATTTGTTTTCGGTACCCCCAGGAGTCTTTAATCCTCCTCCCAAAGTGAATTCAGGTGTCATTCGCCTGATACGAAATGAGACCAAAAGTCTGGACTGTGATGAAAGTTTATTTATCAAAGTGGTAAAAGGAGGCTTTGGTAATCGCCGAAAAACCTTGAGAAATTCCCTGAAATCTTTTCAGCTTCCAGAATCACTTCAAGGCCATCCTATGTTGGAATTGCGAGCCGAGCAATTGGATGTGGCTGATTTTGTGTTTTTAACCCAGAAAATCCAAGAATCCCGTGGACATCATTAAGCAATTTGAACTCTCCAAAGAGTACCTAGAAAGCCTACAGCACGGTATCGAAAACCGAGATCTGGATTTTATTCAGGAATCACTGGATGGGGTGAATGAGGCAGATATTGCCGCTATTTTGGATGAATTATCCTTAGATGAGTCAATCTATGTCCTTCGGGCACTGGATAAGCAAATAGCAGCAGATATTCTGATTGAATTGGATGATAATACACTCATAAGAGTATTTCGTGAATTGGAGAATCCGGAGATCGCATCATTCATCGAATTGATGGATTCTGATGATGCGGCGGATTTACTTAATTTACTGGGTGAGCGGGAACGTGAAGAGGTCATTGCCTATTTTCAGGACAGGCTAAAGTCTGATCAGGTACTTGACCTTCTGCGATATGAAGAAGATACTGCTGGTGGTATCATGGCAAAGGAATTTATCCGAGCCAATAAAAACTGGAATGTCATTCAAACTATCAATGAAATCAGAAGGCAGGCCGAAAATGTAGAGAAGATTTTTTCGATTTATGTAGTCAATAACCGACAGCAGTTGCTTGGTCGTGTTTCGCTCAAGAAAATAATTCTTGCCGGAGAAAATACTCGAATCGAAGATATTTATGAACCAGAAGTCATCTCTGTTCCTACCTACATGGATCAGGAGGAGGTTGCTGGTATCATGCGAAAGTATGACCTCGAGTCTGTTCCTGTCGTCAATGCCAAAAATAAGTTGGTCGGACGAATTACCGTTGATGATATCTTGGACGTAGTACAAGAGGAGGCAGAGGAGGATATTCAGGCCATGGCAGGTATTTCAGGCGATATTGAAGAGTCTGATTCCATTTTTATGATTACCAAAGCCCGACTTCCTTGGCTACTAATCGGTGTGATCGGAGGATTATTAGGTGCTAGAATTATCGGTTTTTTTGAAGATGGATTGAATAAATACATCGCATTAGCATCCTTTATTCCCCTCGTAGCAGCTACAGGGGGAAATGTAGGCATACAGGCATCCTCTCTTATCGTACAGTCCTTGGCATCTAAGTCAGTTTTTGATGATACACCCTTACAACGTTTTATCAAAGGATTTCTGGTTGCAGTTCTAAATGGAGTTTTACTAGCTTTTTTCGTGTTTTTGGTAGTGGTTTTCATTTATGGATTCGAACCGATTTTCGGAATTACCGTGGGAGTGGCTCTTTTCTGCGTCGTCCTTCTGGCTTCCTTTATGGGAACAGTGACACCTCTGATTTTAAATCATTTTGGTATCAACCCCGCAATTGCATCGGGACCATTCATCACTACCACAAATGATTTGCTAGGTCTAACCGTTTATTTTGGGATCGCGATGTTACTCTTGAATCTTTAGAATGAAAATACTTATTATCGATAAAATGCACTCCAGCATCATCCCTTTGCTGGAGAAGGAAGGGCATCAGGCAGATTATAGTCCCAATATTACCCGTTCAGAGATTATGGAAGACCTCCCTTTGTACGAGGGTTTGGTCATTCGGTCCAAAACTCCAATGGATAGAGCTCTTCTGGAAAAAGCTAAGAACCTTAAGTTTATCGCCCGTGCAGGGGCAGGCCTGGACCAAATTGATCTTGAATATTTGGAAGAAAGGGATATTCGGCTTTTTCACGCTGCCAAAGGCAATCGGGACGCTGTAGCAGAACATGCCATAGGTGGACTATTGGCGCTAATGAATCATCTTATCAAAAGTGATCAGGAGGTGCGGAAAGGAATCTGGGACCGGGAAGGCAACCGTGGCTATGAACTTAAAGGAAAAACCGTAGGGATCATGGGTTATGGAAATATGGGAAGAGCATTTGCCAAAAGGCTGAAAGGATTTGGAGTGGATGTCTTAGCCTACGATAAGTATAAAAAGGATTTTGAAGATAATTTGGTCCAGGAAGTAATCTGGGAAAAACTGAAAGCAGAAGCTGATATTTTGAGCTTGCATGTTCCTTTGACAGAGGTAACCCGGAATTTTTTCACTTTTGATGAATTAAAAAGCTTTGCCAAACCTTTTTGGTTGATCAATACGGCTAGGGGAGAGGTGATAAGTTTTGAAACATTGAACAAAGCGCTGGATGAAGGGATATTGAGAGGAGCGGTGCTGGATGTGCTCGAGAATGAAAAGTTCAACCGTTTTAGTTCAGAACAGAAAGCTGAATTTGAAAAGCTTGCTAATCGCGAAAATGTAATTTTTACACCTCATGTGGCTGGATGGACTTTTGAGTCTTATGAAAAGATCAATGAGGTACTGGTCAAGCAAATCAAAAAAGCATTTGGATGATCGATGAAAATAATTTGAACCTTAAAACCTAAAATTTGTATCTATAGGGGGATTTCTTACTTTTGTAAAGAAATAAAAGCCAAGCTTAAAAAAGTAACGGTCTCTCTTGCGCGACCGTTACTTTCTTTTTTAGCAGGTACTAACAATCGCTAACTATGTCGAAAGTACAATATTATACCGAAGAGGGTCTGAAGAAACTGAAGGATGAACTTCAGGAGTTGAAGACAAAAGGAAGAGCAGATATCGCTAAGCAGATTGCTGAAGCAAGAGACAAAGGGGACTTGTCAGAGAATGCCGAATATGATGCGGCAAAGGATGCACAGGGCTTGTTGGAATTGAAGATTGCAAAGCTTGAAGCTGTAGTAGGAAATGCCCGTGTACTGGACAATTCCAAAATGGATCAATCCAAGGTGGGGATATTGAGTACCGTCAAGATCAAGAACGTGAAAAATGGAATGACGGTGACTTACACCTTGGTGTCTGAGGAGGAAGCCGATTTGAAAGCAGGAAAGATTTCCCTTGCCTCACCATTTGGAAAAGGCTTGGTAGGAAAATCAAAAGGCGAGATTGCAGAAATCAACGCCCCTGCTGGAAAATTGCAGTTTGAAATCTTGGATATTTCCTACTAAGAATTATTCAACATTTATCTTTTCGATCTATCCCGGGAAATCCTCGGGATTTTTTTATTTTTGATGCTATGGCAAGCATTTTCACAAAAATCATCAACCGGGAAATCCCTGGACATATCGTCGCTGAAGACGAAAATAATATCGCTTTTTTGGATATTATGCCCCTGGTGAAAGGACATGTATTGGTGGTCCCAAAAAAGGAGGTCGATTATATCTTCGATATGGCTTCTGAAGACCTTACAGCGCTTCATCTTTTCGCCCAAAAAGTGGCAAAAGCAATGGATAAAACCATCAAATGTACACGAATTGGTGTTGCTGTGATTGGTTTGGAAGTGCCTCATGTTCATATCCATCTAGTTCCTCTCAAGACCATGGATGATATTAATTTCACTCGCCCAAAATTGAAGTTAAGTCAGGAAGAACTAGGGGAAATAGCCGATACGATTCGAGGAGGTTTTGATTCCTAGAAAACCCAGCTGTTTCTTATTTCTGATAAAGACCTGGAGAGGTTTTTTAAAATTTTTATAAAAGTCAGAAAAGAATCGCTTATTTTTCAATTATGAATTCTCATCAATATGACGCGATTGTTGTCGGTTCTGGCATCTCCGGAGGCTGGTCTGCGAAGGAACTTTGTGAAAAAGGCCTAAAGACGCTGGTTCTTGAAAGAGGTAGGCAGGTCGAACATCTAAAAGATTATCCTACCATGACGGCGGCTCCTTGGGAAATGCCTCATCGCAACCAAATCCCTTTGGAAGATAAGAAAGCGAATCCCGTCGTCAATCGCTGCTATGCATACAAGGAAGATACAGCTCATTTTTTTGTCAAAGATCAAGATCATCCCTACGTACAGGAAAAGCCTTTCGACTGGGTAAGAGGCTATCAAGTGGGAGGAAAGTCCCTGATTTGGGCAAGGCAGACACAGCGGTGGAGTAAATATGATTTTGAAGGGCCCGGCCGAGATGGCTTTGCAGTTGATTGGCCCATTCGCTACGAGGATATTGCTCCATGGTATAGTTATGTAGAGCGCTTTGTTGGGATTTCGGGAAGCTATGAAGGTTTGGATACTTTGCCTGATGGAGAGTTTTTGCCAGCATGGGAAATGAATTGCGTTGAGAAGGAGATTCAAGAGCGAATTTTGAAAGCTTACGGAGACCGTAAATTTATTATTGGACGCTGTGCGCACCTGACTCAACCTAAGGATGTGCACTTGCAGCAGGGTAGGGGTCAGTGCATGGCCAGAAATCAATGCTATCGAGGATGCCCTTTCGGGGGTTATTTCAGCTCTAATTCTTCCACCTTACCAGCCGCTGCAAAAACAGGAAATTTGACCCTACGGCCCGACTCGGTGGTACATTCGCTCATTTGGGATGAAAAAAAGGATAAAGTCACAGGGGTAAGAGTCATTGATCGTGTCACTAAGGAAGCAACTGAGTATTTTGCCAAAGTCATTTTTTTAAACGCTTCGGCACTTAATACCAACCTTATTTTACTTAACAGTACCTCGAGTCGATTTCCAAATGGCTTGGGAAATGATTCGGGAATACTGGGAAAGTATATCGCATTTCATAATTACCGCGGTTCCCTCAGCGCTGGTTTCGAAGGCTTTGAAGATAAATATTATTACGGACGTAGGCCCACAGCTGTCATGCTTCCCAACTTTCGAAATGTGTATAAGCAAGAAATGGATTTCCAGCGAGGGTATATGAGTTTTTACTCCGCAGGAAGAGGTGGCTGGGGAGGTGCCGGAGATATGAATTTTGGAGCTGATTTTAAGGAAGCAAGTGCCAAGCCAGGACCATGGCATGTCTTTATGATGATGCAGGGCGAGACTATTCCAAAGGAAAGTAATTTTGTATCACTCAGCCAAGATCAAAAAGATGAATGGGGTATCCCTCTGCTGAAAGTGTCCGTGGATTACGATGAAAATGACGAATTGCTTTTAAAAGACTTTTTGGAGCAGGGCGAAGAGATGCTCAGTAAGTCAGGATGCTTCAATATCCGTAAATCTGATAGCAAGCAATCCCCAGGTTTGGACATTCATGAAATGGGCGGAGTTCGAATGGGTCGAGATCCTGAAACTTCACTTTTGAATGGATTCAATCAAATGCACTTGGTACCTAATGTTTTTGTGACCGATGGAGCTTGTATGACTTCCACCGGAACTCAGAACCCATCCATCACCTACATGGCTTTGACAGCGCGTGCGGTGGACTATGCAGTAGCTGCTTTGAAGAGAAATGAGATAGGCTAAAGTAAGGATAAAGGTGTTTTGGGTTATATTCATCTTGGCTGAAAAAAAATGATTTGATTTATCATTTTATTTTTTCAGTTTGAAACAATAAGATAAAAAGTCAAAAAATTTTCCGATAACCCAATCATGCAAAAACCACTCTTCCTCGTCCTATTCGTCTTTTTTTCTTGCACGGCCTTTTTTGCCAAAGCCCAAAAAAACACCGAGATTAAGAATTATTCAATTATTATTGATGGCTTTGATTGGGGTCCGGCTGTCAGTAAAGTGATTTTGCCATTGGACGAAAGTCCAGAAAACTATAAGGCTAATGATTTTGAGATTTTTGTAACTCGAAGTTCGACGGATGGTCAAATCCCACCTACTCAGAGTTATGGAAAGCGAAGTATTATACTGTCTTATCCTTCTGATGCCAAAGGAAATCGGCTAGAAGAAGGTAATCATCTTACCCTAGTACTAGCAGTCGCTCCAAATATGCCTTTAGGGTCACCCATTCAATATATGAGAGTTGGAAATAGAGGTGGAAATTTTTGGATTGATTATCAGCTTCAAATCATTCATCAGCCGAGTGGGACTATTTGGAATAATGAGTCGGAAAGGATAAGACCAATTGTAGATGAATTTGACCTCGAAGGCCAGTTTACACATCAATCGACTACACTTTCTTATGCCTCTTGGATACCAGAGCAAGTGGAGGCAAAGATCCCAATGATTATCTGGCTACACGGAGGTGGGGAAGGGGGAACTGATCCCACCATAGCACTCATGGGAAATAAGGCTTTTAACTATGCATCTCCTGAGATTCAAGCGCTTTTTGGTGGGGCGGCCGTGTTGGTTCCGCAGGCTCCTACTTTTTGGATGCAGGCTTCAGAAGGGATGACCCGAGGTCAGACAAATGATATTTACAATGAAGCACTTTTTGCATTGATTGATGATTTTGTAAAAAATAATCCTTCTATAGACGCCTCTCGAATTTACGTAGGTGGATGTTCAAATGGCGGGTATATGTCTTTAAAGCTGATTTTGGAGCATCCGGATTACTTTGCTGCAGGATATATCAGTGCCCTAGCTTACCACAATCAGTTTGTTAGCGATCAGCAAATCAAAGAAATTAAGAATGTTCCCATCTGGTTTGTTCATTCGAAAGATGATCAGACGACCAAGCCAGAAGAAACTGTTGTGCCGCTCTATAAAAGACTAAAAGATGCCGGAGCAAAAAATGTAGTTTTCTCTTATTATGACAATGTAACCGATATTACCGGCTTCTTTGGCGGAGAGGATTTTCGCTACAACGGCCATTGGTCTTGGATCTATTCTCATGCAAATACTGCAAAAACAGACTTTGATGGCTCTCAAGTAATGATGGACGGAAAGCCAGTCACAATTATGGAATGGCTCGCCGGCCAAAAAAACTAAAATGCTCTAAGGTTTAGCTAGCATTAATTTGAATCGACTTGTTAAACCACGTCGGTTTTCCTTGGATCAGGACCATATTGATTTGGTCCTTTTTCACCTTTCTCCCAAGCCAGCCATACGAACCCGAAAAAGTTGACGGGTGGTGGAATTAATAGGTATAGGGAATATTTCCAATCTAGCCCGATATCATGCAATCTACGAATAGCTTGAACTAAGAGTAAAACGATCGATGCTATGAGAAGAGTCCCAAAAGCATAAAAGGAAATCCAAGCCTCCAATTGATAAGCTTCGAAAGCTTTGGCTAAACAGATTAGATTCACAAAATAAAAAAAGATGAAAAGGCTTAAATATTTTCTTCTTGATATTCTACCTTCGGTGTTTAAGACGGATTTCATAACTATTAAACACGGTAATAGGCAAAATGTTTAAAATGAAGCCTGATTGCTAATTTTTGGAAAGAAATGGATTATATATTTTCCGCTGAACAGGCGAAAAAAGCTGAGAATCTTGGGGCACTTCTGCCGGAATGGCTTGAAGAAATTTATGCTCGGAAGTGGTTTAAACTCTTTGTTCCCCAAGATCTTGGTGGCTTGGAATTGGGTCTAACAGAAGCTTTAAAAATAGAAGAGCACCTAGCCAAGTTGGATGGAAGCTTGGGTTGGACGGTGACTCTTTGTGCAGGAGCAGGCTGGTTTGTCGGGTTCATGGAAGAGCAGCTGAGAAATGAGGTGTTCGAGAATTCCAAAGTCTGTTTGGCTGGTAGTGGATTTGTAGGAGGAAAAGCCGAATTAGTACCAAATGGATATGAAATTACTGGGAAATGGACTTATGCATCCGGAGCTACTCATGCCACGCATTTCACAGCCAATTGTGAGATTTATGAAAGGGGAAAACCAATCGTATCAGAAAATGGAGCTCCTATTGTAAAAGCCTTTCTCCTGAAAAGAGCGGAGGTGGAGATATTGGACAGTTGGAAATATATGGGAATGGTTGCTACAGGGAGCCATGCCTTTTCAGCCAAAGGGTTGAAAGTTCCAAGAGCTAGATGCTTTGAAATTGTGTCTGATCGGGTTAAGCTTGAAAACCCAATCTACCGGTTTCCCTTTTTGCAATTTGCGGAGGCTACACTCTCAGCCAACATCATTGGAATCACACAGCACCTTCAGTCTTTGATAAATGAGTCCTTTTGGTATAGACATGAACTCAAGCCATTCAATCAAAAGCAAATTGAATTCTTTAAAGAAAAGGCTAAAAAAACGGCTGAGCAATTGGATTTAATTCGATCGGAATTCTACTCTAGCGTGGACCAAGCCGAATCTGAACTCAGCAATTCAGGATTTATAAGTGAGTCTAGTTTGGAGTCTTTAAGTCAAATCTGTCGGACTATGACTCAATTCTGCCGGGAAAGTAATGCATTACTTTATCCTTTTGCAGGTTTACATGCAGCTGATCCCAATTCCGAGTTGAATCGGGTGTGGAGAGATTTTTATACCGTCAGTCAGCACTCTTTGCTGACATTTCCATTTTAGCCAAAAAAAATCCCCAACCTGTTGAGATTGGGGATTAATAATTTTAATCGTCGCTTTCTTGATTGTTTTCCTCTTCACCTTCTTCAGATGGAGCCACATTCTGTCTGACTCTTTCTGTAGGTCGGTAAGGAACAAAACCCTCACGCTTGAATTTGTAAGTCGTGGTACGAGTGCCTGAAGGATGATTGGCCAAATCTAGCATACCAAATCCTTTGTGAGTAAATGCTCCAAGTCCACACTTGAAAACAAAGTCCTGAACTTCTGGAGCAGCATACAAGGTGAATGGTAGGGTGTAGCCTCTCACTTCATACTTGACATCCATATCATACACAGAATAAATCCGCGCAAACTTTTTCTGCTGGTCTTTCAGCTTGTTTACATAGTTCATGTCTGGTACAACTTGAAACTTGTAGAAGGACTCCATTTGCTCTGGCGTATACCATCCTGATCTTTCCATTCGAGTCAATGTTGATTCGTATAGAAGATCAGAGAATTCGTCACTGTCAGGGCTGATGAATCTCTTGCCAATTTCCTCATTGAATGCAGGGGTGATCAATACAAGAGGAGAAATACACACAAACTTATTCGAAGTCTCTAGCTCTGGTTCGTTTTCGAGCTCAGTGTATTCGGGCGATAAGATGAGATTTCCCAATTCAATTTTTGGAGTAGCGAAAACTTGCTCCAGCAGGTAGTCCATAAAATCCTCGCTTTGGGAGGAAAGGACTAGGGTGACCAGACTGGAATAGTAGTGCAGTCCACTTCTACTTACTTTGGTCTGACCTTTCAGTCCAGAGAAGTTGAAGTAATTGTAATTGAAGAATTCTTCTCGACCACCTTTGACAATAAGGCCTTTTAGAAATTGGGCCAAGATGTACTGGTGGTGGAAAGGCAAATAGGAGCCTTTGTTTTTTAATGAAAATATTAATCTAACTCTCACGATGTTTTAAAAATAAATGAGACAATTATTTATAAAATACTAAACGCAATTTTGGGTGGATAAGCAAGGCAAAAGTACAATTTTTTTTGAAAAAATGTTAAACATTAAACCTAAAATGCATTATATCTCCATCTTTTACGACGTATTCCTTCCCTTCAATGGCTATTTTCCCGTTTTCACGACATCCAGCCTCAGACTTAAATTGCTGGTAATCGGCTAGTTTGATTACCTCTGCCTTAATAAATCCACGCTCAAAATCAGTGTGGATTACGCCTGCAGCTTGTGGTGCTTTCCAGCCTTTTTTGATCGTCCAGGCGCGTACTTCTTGTGGGCCTGCTGTGAAATAGGTGATTAAATCCAGAAGTGAATAAGCGGCAGAGATGAGTCTATTCAGTCCGCTTTCTTCTAGACCGTATTCAGATAAGAAAAGAGACTTTTCCTCAGGATCATCGAATTCTGCAATTTGTGATTCAATCGCTGCACAGAGTACAATGACTTCAGCATTTTCTTCACTCACCTTTTCCCGTAGTGTTTCTACGTATTTGTTGCCTGTGAGAATACTGGATTCATCTACATTGGCTACATAAAGAACCGGCTTGATGGTCAGTAGGTGAAGATCACGAACTGCTTCCAAATCTTCTTTTTCAACCTCGATTGCCCGGGCATTCAAGCCGCCTTCTAGTCCTTCTTTGAATTTTAGAAGTATTTCTAGGTCTTTCTTCGCTTTGGCATCACCGGATTTGGCTACCTTTTCGATCCGGGCAATTTTTTTAGCGATGGATTCCAAATCCTTCAATTGGAGCTCCGTATCAATGACTTCCTTGTCAAAAATCGGATCAACGCTACCGGCTACATGGACAATGTTTTCATCTTCGAAGCATCGAATCACATGAATGATCGCATCAACTTCACGGATATTTGCCAGGAATTTATTACCCAATCCTTCACCTTTACTCGCACCCTTTACCAAGCCCGCGATATCGACAAACTCAATTACCGTAGGCAATACACGCTGAGGATTAACAAGCTCCTCGAGTACATTGAGTCGCTTATCAGGAACAGTTACTACTCCTACGTTTGGTTCGATGGTACAGAAGGGGAAATTTGCCGCTTCGGCTTTGGCACTCGAGAGTGCGTTGAACAAAGTGGACTTACCTACATTGGGTAGTCCTACAATGCCACATTGTAATGCCATTTATTCTAGGATTTGATTTTGAATATTTGATAGGAGCGATAGCCTTGGTAGAATTCCATGATCGAAACCCTGAAAATCGTATATACAGGGATGGCGAAAATCATCCCCAGAACCCCGGCTATTTTTGCTCCGGCAAAGATAACAACAAATATTTCAAGGGGATGCGCTTTGACGGATTTTGAGAAAATCAGGGGTTGTAAAAGTATGTTGTCCGTAATTTGAACCACGGCAAAAACAGATAATATCCTGAAAATGAGATAATTGATATCTGTGCTTCCTGCGTAATCTCCGGTAGATATTCCTACAATAATTCCAAAACTTGCACCTAAAATCGGGCCTGCATATGGGATCAAATTAGCAACTGAAGCAAAAAGGGCTATAGTCAGTGCGTACTCTACTCCTACAAAAGTGAGCCCTAGGCTTGCGATCGAAAAAATCACTATGACTTGAATAAATAGGCCTGTCAGGTAATTTGATAGTAACTTTTCGACTTTAGTAAAAGTAGCTACAGAAAGTTCAAAGTATGGATTCGGTATGAGATTCAATACATTTCTTCTGAAAAGTCCATTTTCCAGCAAAAGGAAAAAAGTGATAAAGGCAACTGCTAAAAGTCCAATAAATAGACTACTTGCCGTATTAATAATCGAACTGATGAATTTTCCTACATCTATCCCTGCAATGGTTTCTAGCAGGGTTTTTTGAATCTGATCAAATAACTCACCACGCGGAGAATCTATCAATTGGTA
>LJXT01000179.1 GCA_001314815.1 Algoriphagus marincola HL-49 | reverse complement strand
TCGGCCTTTATCTTTGCTTCGCCGATGATCTTATCTGCGTAATCATTCGCATTCTTTGCGCTTACATTTGCCTCTTCGATGATTTGATCGGCTGCTGCATTTGCCTCTTCGATAATACTAGCTCCAGTATCTTCGGCGGTCTTCAAAGTCCTGAAAAGCGAATCCTCCACATCCTTGAGTCGCTTGGCTTCTGCTTCTGTCTGCTGAAGTTTACTTTTCAATTCAAGATTTTCCTGATTGAGCTGCTCATAGGCTTGGCTCACATGCTCCAAAAAATCCTCTACTTGCTTTTTTTCATAGCCTCGGAAGCCGGTCTCAAAGGATTTCTTGCGTATTTCGGTCGGTGATATTTTCATGTGTCTATAGTTGTTTTTTCAGCGGTCCCATGGAATCCCTATCTGTCGGTAGGCAGTTCGCATGATTACCCCGATGTATCGGAGCATCCCTCTGTATGTCAAATTTCTCCATGCCTATCTACATCAGGCAGACTTGATTTCATATTTCTTGTTGTATTGCTAGATTCCAAATGGAAATGGTCCGATCATCAGAAATGGAGATAATATCATTCGAGTAACTACTCCAGATGACCTTATTGACTGAGGTTCCGTGCCCGGCATTCCGTGCTTTATCGATGACTTTCAATAATTTTCTGTCTTCCGGGTCCCATATTTTGATGGATTTATCCATGGAGCAAGTGACCAAAAGCCGTCCATCCTCCCTAAAATCCAGGAAATTAATAGCATACATGTGGGCGACCACATCTTCCTCCAGATCGTAAGGGGCAGTTTTCCAAAACTTCAAATGAGCATCTCTAGAACCGCTGACCAAGTAGCTTTCGTCAGGTGAATAGCGCAGGGCAAAAACCGAATTGCTGTGTTCCTTTAGATTGGCAATGGGTTTGAAATCCTCAGCTAAATCCAAAATTTTAACGCTATGATCAGATAGCCCCAGTGCCAGGTGCATTTTATTCACTGCCACATCCATCACACGAATGCTTTTCGAACTCAGCTTGATATGCTTCTTCACAGCGCGGGAAGAAATATCGACAATCGTTAAAACTCCATCTCCATCTCCTACAAGAATTTGGTCACCTACCACGGTAATATGGAAAATGGCAAATTCCGTCATTTTCAGGGACCAAATCTCTTTGTTTTCGTTAAGATCTATGACATGAATCCCCTCAAAATTATGTCCTATGATTAAGTAATTTCGCTGATGATCGATCGCTAGTGAATAGACGGAATGCGGTAATTTGGCGATGAGTTTACCGTCTTTGGGATTGTCCAAGTCCCACTCTACCACCATTCCATCACCTGCACCCGTATAAAAGTACCGATGATCAGATCCTTCGGTCAAAGCATAGATACAGTCATTGTGCCCGGTGAGACTGTGTAATTTATTAACTTGAATTTTTGACATATATTGGCTTCTACTTAGCAACGCCCTTTCGGCCTATGCAAACAAAAATAGAAAAAATTGATTCCCAATCGGTCTTGGTTCTAAAGAATATTCAGGACCAGCCTATGGATCAATTAGATTTCCTCAGCTTCCGCGAAAAGCTATCTTATGCAAATATTTCTCACCAAGAAAAACGGAAAGAATGGGCATCTTCCCGAATGGCTATAAAGGAAGCCATGGACGCTCTGAACATCCCTTATCCGGGTTTTTTCAAGGATGAACATGGCAAATCCCAGGTCATGAAAGGAGGAGGTCAGGTAAGCTTAAGTCACACGCAGGGCTACGCAGGAGCGATTTTTCACCGCGATCTTCCCGTTGGTATTGATATGGATTTGGTCAGGGAAAAAATCCTTCGGATCGGCTTTCGATTCTTGGATCAAAAGGAACTGGATTTCCTGACAAAGGACCCCGTCCACTACACCATGGCCTGGTCTGCCAAAGAATCCATTTTCAAGTGTCAGGGAAAAAAAGGAGTTTCTTTCAGGGAAAACATTCTATTGGAACCTTTCGAGCCGGATGCGCAACTCATCAAGGGAAAAATTCGAGGAACGGAATTTGCAGATCATCATTATCAAGTTCGGGTGGAAAAAATCCAGGACGTCATTCTCACTTACACCATTTGGTAGCATGAACCTTAAAATACTTTTCGCTTTTTCCTTTTTTATCATTTCTCAGGCCATAGTCGCACAGAGTCTAGGAGACATTTCGCTCAAGGACGCAGTGACAGGCAAGACACAAACCATCGCAGAGCTTACCGATCAGAAAGGACTGATTTTGATCTATTTTGACCTGAATTGTCCTTTTACCAAAATGTATGAAGGAAGGATCAAGGCACTTCGGACTAAATTCAGTAATCAAGGCTTCCGCTTCGCTTTGATTCATTCCGATTCAAAGGCATCTGCAGAAGAACTTAAAAACTACATCGATTCCTCCGGGATGAATATGCCATTCTTTATACAATCAGGAACTGAGGCGAATCAAGGCTTGGGAGTAGTAAAAATCCCGGAAGCTTTTTTGATTAGCAAACAGGAGGACATACCCAAGGTCATTTATCATGGCGCGATCGATAATAATCCCCAAGCGGAAAATGCGGTCAGCGAGCGTTTTCTCGAGCGTGCCATCAATCAGTTTTTGGGAGGAAATATGCCTAGCCCCGCTCAAGTTCGGGCTACAGGCTGTAACCTGAGAAGTTTCTAATCAGCTTTCAAGAATCTGAAGAAGCTCTTGGATTTCCAGCACCTTCTCAGCTTCACCTAATTTTTCAAAAGCAAAGGCTAAGTTCCGCAGGGATCTCATCACGATCTGATGGGAATCTGTCGGCTCAAAAAATTCCTCTTTGGGTGCGATTTTCAAATGCTCCAAATAATTGTAGATATCCTGTCTTCGGAATATCAAACCCTTATTGAAGGCATTGATGTAAAAAGTGATGTCAGCGGAATTGTAGGTCAGAACAAATAGATTGGGAAGATTGACTCCGTAGACTGGCAGACCCAATTTCTGAGCGACTAGCATGTAGATCGCGCAAAGAGAAATGGGGTTTCCTTTTTTAGTATCCAAAACCGATGAAAGCATGGAGTTGGCTGGAGAGTGAAAGTTTTTGGTATTGGCGGAAAATCTCAGAGAATTGAACAAGACATTGTTGATGATCCGGATTTGGTCATAAGGACCCAAATCTGATTTAAAAGCTGTCCACACTTCAAAGTAAATCTGATGCATGTCCGCGTTAAGCTTTTCAAACTCCAGGTCAGGATATTGATAGGTATTGATGATCCAAAGTCCTGTTAGCAAGTCCTTATCTTCAGACTTTTTCCATTCTTCCAGCCTTTCTTTCAGTTGCAAAAACTGAAGCTCATGCACCAGAAACTCAATCTCCCGCTGAATACCCGGGTCAAAGCTATTTTCCCATTTCTTTTCCAAAAAAGGGATGATTTCCGCTCCCAAGGAAATAATTCGATCACGGACGTGGGTTTTCACTTCCTGATCACTATCATCCAGGAGGGTGACCAAAGCATTCAATTCAGAAGGACTGAGTTCGCTCATTGATTTAATTTAAAAAAAATATATGAAGGATTGAGTTTGTGAAGTGAAATTTCCAAGGTGAATTCTGATAGGTAAATGGTAAAAAGTAAGTGGAATTCGTGATGGATTTCTCACCTAAGACACTATTTACCACTTACTAGTTACATAATGTTATTAGCTCTAAACCAAATTTTAGCTGAATTTGAAATAGTCAAATTATGTCTGAATGACTCCGACATTAAACCGTTCAGTGATGGGTGAATGATTGGCAGCGGCTATTCCCATGGAAATGACCTTTCGGGTTTCCCGAGGATCAATCACTCCATCCACCCAGAGTCTAGCTGCTGCATAGAAAGGACTGAGTTCCTCATTGTATTTATTGGTTATTTCTTCCAAAAGTGCCTTTTCATCCTCAGGGCTTATCTCCTTTCCTGTCTTTTTCAAAGATGAAACCTTGATCTGAAGCAGGGTTTTGGCAGCAGAAGCTCCTGACATCACGGCCATTTGGGCAGTAGGCCAAGAGTAGATCAAGCGTGGATCATAGGCCTTTCCACACATGGCATAATTACCCGCTCCATAAGAATTTCCAAGAACGATGGTGAATTTCGGCACCACGGAATTGGACATGGCATTGACCATTTTGGCTCCGTCCTTTATAATTCCTCCGTGTTCGGCTTTAGACCCTACCATAAATCCACTGACATCCTGAAGGAAAACCAAAGGGATTTTCCGCTGATTGCAATTCATAATAAAGCGCGCTGCCTTGTCCGCCGAATCGGAGTAGATCACCCCGCCCATTTGCATCTCGCCTTTGGCATTTTTGACCACCTTCCGCTGATTGGCAATGATTCCAACAGCCCAACCATCGATACGGGCAGTTGCGCAGATCAGGGTTTTTCCATAGTCCTTTTTGTATTCATCGATTTCTCCTCCATCAACCAGTCCTTTCAGGACCTCAAGCATATCGTAAGGCTTGACTCGGTCGATTGGGAATTTTGAGAGCATTTCATCAGCAGAAATCGCGGGTTCCTTCGCTTCTACCCGATCAAAGCCAGCTTTCTCGGAGGCACCCATTTTATCAAAAATCCGCTTGATAGCATCTAAGCAATCCTGATCCGTGTCAAATTTATTATCTGTCACGCCTGATATCTCGCAATGCGTGGTAGCCCCACCAAGGGTTTCATTGTCTACAGATTCCCCGATGGCCGCCCGAACCAAGTACGATCCTGCAAGGAAGATAGTGCCCGTTTTATCTACGATCAATGCCTCATCAGACATGATGGGCAGGTATGCCCCCCCGGCTACGCAACTACCCATGATGGCAGCGACTTGTACGATTCCCATGGCCGACATTTTAGCATTGTTCCGAAACTGCCTTCCAAAGTGCTCCTTATCGGGAAATATTTCATTTTGCATAGGCAAAAATACTCCTGCACTATCTACCAAATAAATGATGGGCAGATGATTCTCCATGGCAATTTCCTGCGCACGAAGATTTTTTTTAGCCGTCATGGGGAACCAAGCTCCTGCTTTCACAGTGGCATCATTCGCAACGATCATGCACATTCGACCACTTACAAATCCGATTCCGGTAACTACCCCCGCAGATGGGCATCCTCCCTCCTCTTGGTACATACCATCTGCTGCGAAAGCTCCAACTTCCAAAAAATCCGAACCCTCATCTCTCAAATAATCAATCCGCTCCCGGGCCGTCAGTTTTCCTTTTTCATGTTCTTTGGCGATCCGCTTGTCACCGCCCCCTTTTTTGACTAGTTGGTACTTTTCTGACAACTCAGTCAGGAGTATTTCCAGACTTTTGTTTTTTGATTCGGTTGAATTCATTGAGTTATTTGGGTTTATATATTTTCAAACCCGAATCTACAAAAGGAAGTTTGGTTTTCAGAAAAAGAAACCGGTTAAAGTGATCTGATTACAATTTGAATTGGTGAAGGACGATTTAGGTCTCCAGTAAAGAAATATAGCCAAGGTGAAATGCGTTTCGCGAAATATACCTGACGTAAAATATGCTTCGCGAAATATACTTTGTGAAATACACCTCACTACGTTCGGTGAAGTACCTGAGTGCCGAAGGCAGGAGTATGATAATTTTGAATTGACGAAAAACGATTTACGAAATACGGCATTTTTGTCTCAATGGACCTGAAATCATTCCTCTGAGGATCTTTTTTCTCTCGGCCGTTTTAATGTAGAATGATGAATTTT
>LJXT01000160.1 GCA_001314815.1 Algoriphagus marincola HL-49 | reverse complement strand
AAAGATTGTTGGATTTGGGAGAAAAGGAACTGATTTCCACTATTGAGTTGGATAAAGCTAACCTGGATAGCTATCGCAAAAAATTTCCAGCATGGACAGATGCGGATAACTTTAAGTTGCTTTAAGTTATTCTTTGATTTTTCCCTGAATTCCACGATCGGAATTTGAAAGCATTGTAAAATCTGTATTTTTGCGACCTCAAAATCATCCTGTTATCACCTATTTTACTGATTTCAAACCTAATTTCATCCTGTTGATAGGACAGGATTACATTCAAACATTTCGATTATAAATGAGCACACAAACTGCAAAAATTCTTTACACTCTCACTGATGAGGCTCCAGCGCTAGCAACTTATTCTTTTTTACCTATAGTAAAAGCTTTTACCCAATCAGCTGGGATTGAAGTTGAAACTCGCGACATTTCTCTTTCAGGAAGAATTATTGCAAATTTCACCAATTACCTTAAGCCTGAGCAGCAGCTTACTGATGCTTTGGCTGAATTAGGGGCAATTGCTAAAACCCCTGAGGCTAATATCATCAAACTACCGAATATCTCTGCTTCCATTCCCCAGCTCAAAGCAGCAATCAAAGAATTGCAAGAGAAAGGATATGCACTTCCAAACTATCCGGATGAGCCCAAAAATGATGAGGAAAGAATTATCAAAGACACCTATGATAAAATCAAAGGCTCTGCGGTAAATCCGGTTCTAAGGGAAGGGAATTCAGACAGAAGGGCTCCGCAGGCAGTTAAGGCTTATGCTAAAAAGCATCCACACTCCATGGGCGACTGGTCTGCTGATTCTAAAACCCAGGTAGCAAGCATGGAAAGCGGTGATTTTTACGGAAGTGAAAAGTCTCACACCTTGACGAAGGCAGATGAAATCAAGATTTTGCTCAAGGCAACGAATGGAGAAGAGGTAGTTTTGAAAGAAGGACTCAAGCTTTTGGAAGGTGAAATCATCGATGTTTCTACCATGAGTGTATCTGCACTGCGTGACTTCTTCAAAAAGGCTATAGCCGAATCAAAGGCAGAGGGTGTGCTTTTCTCTCTTCACATGAAAGCAACCATGATGAAGGTTTCTGATCCTATTATTTTTGGACATGGAGTTGAGACCTTTTTTGAGCCTGTATTTGCAAAATATAAAAATCAACTTGAGGAGGCGGGTGCTGATGCCAATAATGGGTTTGGAGATGTGCTTGCAGCGATTGACAAACTAGATCAGAATTTGAAAGCTGAAATCCTGGAGGAGATTGAGGCTTGTTTTTCAAATCAGCCTGACTTGGCCATGGTAAATTCGGATAAAGGAATTACCAATCTTCATGTGCCATCCGATGTGATCATTGATGCATCCATGCCAGCTATGATTCGATCGTCCGGAAAAATGTGGAATAAAGAAGGCAAGCTACAGGATACGCTTGCGGTGATTCCAGACCGTAGCTATGCGGGTGTTTATCAGGCTACCATTGATTTTTGTAAGAAACATGGGGCATTTGATCCCGCCACGATGGGTTCTGTGCCCAATGTCGGCCTTATGGCTCAAAAGGCAGAAGAATATGGGTCTCACGACAAGACTTTTGAAATTTCCCATGACGGGGAAGTTCAAGTGATTAATCAGGATGGAGATATTTTGATTTCGCACTCCGTGCAAAAAGGAGATATCTGGAGAATGTGTCAAACCAAAGATGCTCCGATTCAGGACTGGGTTAAGCTTGCCGTTACCCGTGCAAGACTTTCCGATACGCCTGCAGTATTCTGGTTGGATCCTCAGAGAGCCCATGATGCTGAATTGATCAAAAAAGTTAATGCCTACTTACTCGATCATGATACCGAGGGACTAGAAATCCACATCATGTCTCCAATTGAGGCTACTAATTTTTCTCTTGCCAGAATTAAGGAAGGATTGAATACTATTTCCGTCACAGGAAATGTGCTGAGAGACTATCTGACGGACTTGTTCCCAATTTTAGAATTGGGTACCTCTGCAAAAATGCTCTCAATCGTTCCTTTGATGAATGGGGGAGGTCTATTCGAAACCGGTGCGGGAGGATCTGCACCAAAGCATGTGCAACAATTCACTGCAGAAGGTCATTTGAGATGGGATTCTTTGGGCGAGTTTTTGGCTTTGGCGGTTTCTTTGGAGCATTTGGGTAGAACCTATCAGAATGACCGTGCTATGATTTTGGCAGAAACACTCGATCAGGCTACCGGAAAATGGCTTGAAAATGATAAGTCACCTGTGAGGGTAGTCGGTAAACTCGATAACCGGGGAAGCCATTTCTACTTGGCAATGTATTGGGCTGAAGCTTTGGCTGCTCAGGAGAAAGATGAGGAATTGAAGCGGAAATTCGTTCAGGTTGCTGCTGCTTTGAATAGCAAGGCTGCAGAGATAGAAGAGGAGTTGAACGCAGCACAAGGCAAGCCTGTCGATATCGGTGGTTATTTCCGTCCAGATACAGAAAAGACTGCCAAGGCTATGCAGCCGAGTGTTCTCCTAAATCAGATTTTAGACTCATTGAATTTCGTGGAAGCGTAAAAAATCAAAGCCGCAGCTCAAACTGCGGCTTTTTTTATCCTTCTTCAAAACTAACATTTTGAGCTTTGAGGAATTCTTTGATGATACTTACATGAATACATTCACCTAGATGAATGAAGGCATAGTCGTTGATTTTTTTTGTCTTTCCATGGGCAACTATTTCCTTATCCTCAATATCAAAACCAAGGTGAAGGTGTTTTGTCCGGCTTTGCATGCCGACTATTCTTCCCATTTCATCAAATAATGGACCCCCACTCTGTCCTCGAAGACCCGGTGTACTGAGTTCGATGCCGTATATTTTCTTGTTTTGGTCTCCCAAAAATCGGGTGAGCATTCCTTCAATCGGAAATCTTGGGGATCGGGCTACTCCGTTTGAGGTCCATTCAAGTTGGTTTTTCTCAGCATTAAACTGAAAATTGGAAAATTCCGGGAAGGGAAAGCCTAGGCGGCACAGCATTGCTCCTGGCTGAACACTCTGATCATCTTTCAGAAAGCGTGGTTTTCCCTGTGATAGAGATTTGTCAAACCCTTCAAATTTTAATAGAGCCAGGTCATAGGTAGGATGAAGGACAAACTTGATGTTTTTTATTTTATCTACACAGTCCACAAAGGTAATCCGCATTTCGCAGGCTTTATCCTGTGAGAGATTGAGTGATTTTGCCAAAATATTTTGCTGCTTTCCACTCAGGGAAGGACTTTGGTCCAAGAAGCTTCTGTAATTCTTATTGATAGC
The DNA here is from genome assembly GCA_001314815.1 of Algoriphagus marincola HL-49. Classification (GTDB taxonomy): domain Bacteria; phylum Bacteroidota; class Bacteroidia; order Cytophagales; family Cyclobacteriaceae; genus Algoriphagus; species Algoriphagus marincola_A. The sequence goes on along the minus strand of LJXT01000160.1, from coordinate 4,078 downwards.
ATCCGCTTGCATGATCCATTGTGCGACATGCTTGCAAGTGAGAGCCCAGCCTTCCTGATTGACAAAAAATAAAGTAGCTGATCCCCGTTGGATATTTTTTCCTCCAAAATTTCTCGAAATTGAATGTATGGCTCGGGTGAACCCGGCGACTTCCTGAATAGCTTTTACGAACATAAAAAGGTTTTATTGGACAAATTTCAAATTAGGGATTGATTTCCCAAAAGCCTTTGAAATGCAGAATTATTTGAAAAAATCTTCGAAATCGATTGAAAAAGGAAACAAGCATGAAGTGTATATGTGCCAGTTGTTTTGTTTTGGGCTAGCCAAAAAATTGTAATAACTTTAAGCCAATTCTTATATTTTAAACCTGACTAGGTGAACTAGCTTTTAGATCAAACCTATATCAAAAACAATAAAATCATGAGCAAAATTAAAGTTGGAATTAACGGATTCGGAAGAATTGGTCGATTGGCATTTCGTGCAGCCCAAGAGCGGGATGACATGGAAGTGGTAGCAATCAATGACCTGATCGATGTAGATTACATCGCATACATGTTGAAGTATGATTCCACCCACGGGACTTTCAAGGGCTCGGTGGATGTCAAAGACGGCCATTTGGTGGTAAATGGAAAGTCTATTCGCGTGACTTCAGAAAGAAACCCTGCCGACTTGAAGTGGGGAGAAGTAGGTGCTGACTACGTGATCGAATCCACCGGAATTTTCCTAACTAAGGATAAAGCACAAGCTCACATCGATGCTGGTGCCAAAAAGGTAATTATGTCTGCACCTTCAAAGGATGACACACCGATGTTCGTCATGGGTGTAAATGAAGGTTCTTACACTCCAGACATGACCTTTGTTTCTAACGCATCTTGTACTACGAACTGTTTAGCTCCAATCGCTAAGGTTCTTAATGATAACTGGGGAATCGAAGAAGGTTTAATGACTACCGTTCACGCTACCACGGCAACACAGAAAACTGTGGATGGTCCTTCAGCTAAGGATTGGAGAGGTGGAAGAGGAGCAGGTCAAAACATCATTCCTTCTTCAACAGGTGCAGCAAAAGCCGTAGGTAAAGTTATTCCTGATCTTAACGGAAAGTTGACAGGTATGGCATTCAGAGTTCCTACTCCAGACGTATCTGTAGTCGATTTGACTGTCAGACTGAAGAAGCCTGCTAAGTATGAAGAGATCTGCGCAAAAATGAAAGAATACTCTGAGGGAGCAATGAAAGGAGTTTTAGGATACACAGAAGATGCTGTGGTTTCCAATGACTTTCTTGGTGATTCCCGCACTTCCATTTTTGACGCTGGAGCAGGTATCCAACTCTCTGATACCTTCGTGAAAGTAGTCTCTTGGTATGACAATGAGTGGGGTTATTCTTGCAAAGTCCTAGACTTGCTAGCCTACATTGCTAATAAGTAATTCATAAAAAGCTCCTGAGAAGGAGCTTTTTTTTTGGCTGAATGGAAAGAACTAAATGAAGCTTTAGAAGTTATAAATCTATTATGAGTACCTATCTTCCTTTCTTTCCATTGAAACTTATCGCTTTTCCCGGAGAAGAGCTTAATCTACACATCTTTGAGCCACGTTACAGGGAGCTTTTAGCGGATGTTGAAGCTTCAGGAGGTTCCTTTGGGGTTTGTGCGTATTTGGATAAACTTTCCGGATTCGGAACGGAAGTAACCCTTGAAAAGGTATATAAGCGCTATGCAGATGGCCGACTTGATGTTCAGACTAAGGGAAAAAGGGCCTTTAAAATACTCTCTTTTCATAATCCTATGGAAGGAAAGCTGTATGCGGGAGGAGAGGTAGAGTTTATTGAAAATATTCCTGTCACAAATGCAGTTCAGAATCACGAGTTTATTTTTTATCTCAAGGAATTGCTCTACCTACTCCACTATCCAAATGAAATCGATCCTTCGACCACTACTTCTTTTACTTATGCTCATAAGGTAGGGCTTAAGCTGGAAGAAGAATTAGAGTTGCTTCAGATCGAAGAAGAAGGAAAACGGATGGAATACCTTATTAGACATTTTAAGCGAATCATTCCTGTAGTAAAGAGCATAGAGCGGGCTAAGGAAATCATACGTCAAAACGGTCATTTCAAAAACCTAGACCCCTTGAACTTCTGAGAGAGATAGAATAAATCATACTCGAAAAATTCTTGGAAACAAAAAAAAGCAGGTTTTAAAACCTGCTTTTTGATATGTTTTGTTCCTAGACTTTCTGCAACTATATCCCATCGCTTATTGGGATAAACTTCTCGCCCCACGATAGGGGATAAAACAAAAAGGCAGATCGTTTGACCTGCCTTAGATGTGATCCCGCTGGGGCTCGAACCCAGGACCCTAACATTAAAAGTGTTATGCTCTACCAGCTGAGCTACGGAATCAGAATTTCAAATAAAAAGCGGATAATATCCGCCTTGTAAAGTGATCCTGTCAGGACTCGAACCTGAAACCTACTGCTTAGAAGGCAGTTGCTCTATCCAGTTGAGCTACAGGACCCAGTAAAATTGTCGGGGTGGCAAGATTCGAACTTGCGACCTCCTGCTCCCAAAGCAGGCGCGATAACCGGGCTACGCTACACCCCGAGAATTAGTTTGGTCTTACTCTTTTGTAAGGTTTCTCTTTTTTTCCTTTGAGCTTTTCGATATCGATTTGCTCTTCAGAATCAGTCTCTTGATTAATCAAGAATCTTCACATTATTGTGATCCCGCTGGGGCTTCCCGATATCGCTTTGCAAATCGGGATAAACTTCCCGCCCTTCCAAGAATCTTAGTATAACTGTGATCCCGCTGGGGCTCGAACCCAGGACCCTAACATTAAAAGTGTTATGCTCTACCAGCTGAGCTACGGAATCATTTTTGGCTTAGAAATCCTCTCGAATTTCTATGTAAATATTTGTCAAATCTGGCTCCCAACCTTGCTTTTTGGTAGATCATTGCCTTAATTGGACTGCAAATTTATGACTCTTGAATTTAAATGCAAAGCACTAGACCAATCTTTCTGGTAAATCTTCTGTTCTTTTTCTTGATTGTTTTTCAACCTGTTTATTCACAAGGGGTTACGAATTCACTTCTTAGAGCAGATTCTTTGTTTGAAAGCAGAAGTTACAAGGAAGCCTTCGAAATTTACTCTGAAAACTATCAGGAAGGACTCTATTCTCCAGCCATGCTTTTGAAAATGGCCTTCATCGCTGAAGGGATTGGCGACAAGGAGCAGGCTACACATTATTTGGGTAAGTATTATGATCTCAATCCCAATGAACAAATTATCTCCAAAATCAAGACATTGACAGGGCAGACTACGCTGTTTGGATATGAGGTAGACGATAGAGATAGATTTGTTCTTTTTCTAGTGAATTACAAGCAATATTTATTGATTGCTCTCTCAGCTCTCTTGCTGCTTTCAGTAATCATGATTTTTTGGACGAGTCGAAAAAATGAATCTCGTGTCAGTTATTGGCCGACCGCTGCTTTGATGATATTGATCTTTCTTGTCAATAATTTTTTGGATAAGCCAGGTACAGGCTTGATTACACATAGTCCTACCTACATTACCACGCATCCAAGTGCAGGGGGCGAGCTAGTCGATCAGATAGAGCCTGGTCACCGTGTCAAAATCAAATCCTCAAAAGATATTTGGTTTGAGGTAGAATGGAAGAATCAGCGAGCTTATATCCGAAAGGATCATATCACCAGACTTTGATCCGAAATATGAATCAGCTCTCTTTCCGAATCCCAATAAATCGGGTAGGACCAGACTACTTTAGAGCCTAATACTTAACCCGGGTTAAAGCATAAAAAAATCCCGAATTTCTTCGGGATTTCTTGTTTCAATACCGTTCTAAACTCAAAGATTTTTAATTCTGATGTTTCGGAAGTGAACGATGTCTCCATGATCCTGAAGAGCAATTCGTCCTTTTTTGTACTTTCCAAATCCAGGCATATCCTTGAATTTGCTATCCGCAATCAGAGTTTCCCATTCTGGAGTCCACATCGTGGTTTTTACGACATCAACTCCGTTGAGACGAAGCGTTAACTCACCATCGTTTGCGATGATTTCAGCAAGAT
>LJXT01000178.1 GCA_001314815.1 Algoriphagus marincola HL-49 | reverse complement strand
AAACCTTCTACTGAACTCTATAAGCCCTTGTCCTTTAAAAATATCCATTTTCTGTTCGTTTAATTATATAAATATATGAATTTAAAAGGACACCTCTTTAAATATATTAATTGCTGGTAAAACAGGTGTTGGAAAATCAACATTAATAAATGCTGTTTTTCAAGGAAACTTTGCAACCACAGGTCAAGGAAAACCAGTTACAAAAGAAACAAGAGAAATAAAAAAAGATGGTATACCTTTAAGGCTTTACGACACAAGAGGTTTAGAATTAAAAGAATACAAAGAAACTTTTAAAGAACTAGAATCTTTTGTAAAAAATAAAAATAATGATTCTAATCCTCTGAACCACATTCATATGGCTTGGATTTGCATAGATGAAAGTTCAAGAAGAATTGAAGATGCAGAAATAGAACTTTGCAATCTTCTTTCTAATCATATGCCAGTTATTGCAGTTATAACAAAAGCATCCTCAGATGAAGGTTTTAGGATTAAAGTACAAAACTTGTTAAAACAGGCTAAAAATGTCATTAGAGTAAACTCAGTTGCTAAAACCTTAGATGATGGATATGTTATTAAACCCTCAGGTTTAATTGAACTAGTTGATTTAGCTATGGAAATAATACCTGAAGCGCAAAAAAGTGCATTTGCAGCAGCTCAAAGGGTAAACATACAGCAGAAGAAGAATAAGTCGCATGCAATTGTTGCAACGGCTGCTACAGCCGCAGCAACAACTGGTGCCATCCCAATTCCATTTTCCGATGCGGCTGCATTAGTTCCAATTCAGGTAGGTATGTTAGCAGGTATAACAGCAGTTTTTGGGTTTGAAGTAAAAAGAGCATTTTTATCAACTTTGGTATCATCTACTATAACTGGTACAGGTGCAACATTGGTAGGTAGAACTATTGTTTCAAATTTATTAAAAATGTTCCCTGGTGTTGGCAGTGTTGCCGGTGGAGCTATTGCTGCTTCTACTGCTGCTGCAGTAACTGTTGCTTTTGGAGAAGCATACATTACAACATTAACCTACTTATTAAAAAACAAAGATATTTCAGAAGTTAGCGAAATAGATATTCTAACTGAATTTAAGCAACGATATTTGAAATAAATACCTTTGTAAAAGCGACCATAAGAAATAGAAGGTTAATTGGTAAATCCATACTACTATAGTCGCAAAATATGCAACAATAAGAAGAATTGAAATAGGAAAATTAATCCCATTTGGTAATGGTGTTATTGTAGTTGGTATTCTTAATGTTTCTACATTGAAAACCTTCAGTAATGTAGTAATAAAAAATTATTTATCAGACGAAGAGTATTTTATAAAACTAGAATAATCTGTGGAAAATCAAAAAGAATGGAAATAGTAAAATCCCGCCCCTACTCCCGCTTAGAAATCGATAAAATGTTTAATCAAATAAAAGCCCAAATGCATGCCGAAGCTCTAAAACGTGGTAATGGCAAAGCTATATATCAAGACTGCTATACCGGAAAGACATTACACGGTGGTGATCCCTATGACTATGAACACATATTTCCTTCGGAATGGGTGCACTCAACTTACAAGCATCTACTGTCGGATGAACAAATTGCTCTAGTGGTCAACTGTCCGGAGAATGTCGGAGTAACACTTAGAGTAATCAATCAATCCAAGGGTAAACACAACCCAGAAGCCTGGTTTGCTCAAGCTCATCACATTAAAAATAACGACATCGATATCCACCTTGCCCAATCGAATATCCGAAAAGCAAAAGCAGCTATTGAACGTATGGCAGCTGATTTAGCAAAGCAAAATGGCTGAGTCATCGATAATATAAAAAAAACCTAAATCCCCATGTCCACCTTTTACTGTGAATACTGCGGAACCAAGTTTCCCTCAGTCATCAATTTGACAAGTGCGCCCTGCTACCGTCATCCAGAAGGGCCTAATAAAGGAAAGCATAAACTCTATGAGGGTTCGTTGAAATCAAACTACACCTGCAAATACTGCGGCCAAACTCAATCCAGTATTGCCAATCTAACCGCTGCACCCTGCCACCGGCATCCCAAAGGCACGCATAAAGGGCATCACGCTCCCAGCCTTTAGCATAATTCTTTAAGGCTCCTCAACTCTGAATACATACTTTGCTTAGGAGGTTACCCTCCGTAATCTCTTGTGAACTTATGGGGTTTTACGAACCTTACCACTCGACTTTACCTCGAAATCTTGACGGATATTCAATCATATCCAACAATTATTCAATTATTTACAATCAAACCGAAGAAAAAAGTAACATTATACCTTGAAAGTAACTCTCTAAGTAAGTTTATTTTTTTTAACAACCGGTTTTTCTTCAGGGGTGAAAGAAAGACCGGTTTTTTTCTTTTATCAAAAAAAATGATCCTAAAGGGAATTTTTCATGGAATAGTTTTTCGGCATTGGCTTGGAGATCAAAACCGCCCCGCTCTATCAAACACATTAACACACACATCAGAGGAAACCTGCCTATTCTCAATTTCATTAAATTGGAAAGGGCACAACCCACTTTCCTAAAAGGTCAAAATCCAAAAGAGTTAAGCTTTACAGGCATGAGCATGGAAATGCTACGGGATATTGAGTTGAAAGGGGAATAGTCTTTGAATCTACCCGCCAAAGGGATAGGCTCATGCTCGCAAGTCCTATGTGCACATCATTTGGATTCAATTCACTTAGGCATTGGTCCTTTCCAAATAACCTGTTTTTAGTAGGTAGATAATTTTTTCAAGGAAGTATCTATCATCCGATTAGGGCTAGAATCAACTCCAGGAAACCACCATCACGGGCTAAATCATTAAAATCTCTTTTTCAAATTCCGAAAAAAAAGCCCAAAGAATTACTTTGGGCTGATTTTTTCGGAATCGATTGTCGAGCTACTTAAAACGCCCGGAATTGCATCAAACTTTTGGCAGCTTCCAGCCATTATGATAGTTGGCCTTCATCAGCTTGGTGGCTTCGCCATCAGTGAATTGGTTTTTGTCGGCATCCCAATACACTTTTTTACCGGTTTTGTAGGCTATATTTCCCATTTGGGCATTGATCGCGGCTACCGAACCTGTTTGGATACCACATTTCAATTTGCTGACATCATTAGCCTGGATTGATTCCACCAAATTAACCGCATGAAGCTCTAAGGCACTGGGACCCTCCGGCCGGGTATGGGGCACTTCTTCCGCTTTGTTTTTTCGCTCTCCATCCACCATTTCGGTTTCCGGGATTACCTTCCAGCCACCTCGGTTGACCACCAAAGTAGCATTATTCCCGATAAAGGCGATGCCTTCTGTAGTTCCATAGTTTCCGCCATCAATGCCTGTTGCGTGCTCCCAAAGCATATTGAAGCCATCATATTCGTAAACGGTCTGTAAGGTATCGGGCGTCTCGGAAGCATCATCGGGATAGGCAAATTTACCTCCCGAGGCCATGACCGATTTTGGAGCGCTCACTCCCATGGCATAAAGGGCAATATCAATTTCATGTACGCCCCAGTCCGTCATCAAGCCTCCGGCATAGTCCCAAAACCATCGAAAATTGAAATGAAAACGGTTAGGATTAAACTCTCTTTTCGGTGCAGGACCCAGCCACATATCATAATCTACACCTGCAGGTGCTGGGCCATTGGGAAGTACCGGAACCGGTTTCATCCACCCTTGATATGCCCAGCATTTGACCAAGCGAATCTGGCCTAATTTACCAGATTTCACATAATTGATCGCTTCATCATATTGAGATCCTGAGCGTTGCCATTGCCCTACTTGGACGATTTTCCCATACCGCTCCTGCGCTTTGACCATAATCTGACACTCTTCGATGGTATTGGCAATGGGTTTTTCGACATAGACGTGTTTCCCTGCGCTGACAGCATCCACCATATTCAGACAGTGCCAGTGGTCAGGAGTACCTACGATCACGACGTCGATATCCGGATCCTCCAGCATTTTGCGATAGTCTTTGTACTGCTTGGGACGGGTTCCACGAAGTTTGAAGACATCTTCAGTGCGCTGATCCAAAACGGATTGATCCACATCTGCCAAAGCCACACAATTGACATTGGGCATTTTAAGATGGGCATTCATATTGGACCAGCCCATGCCTTTGCAGCCGATGACACCGTAATTGAGTTGGTCAGAGGGTTTGATTTTACGGGTGAAGGTGCCAAAATCGGCCGCCGTTAATACAGAGGGCATACTCAGTCCAGCTCCGAGAAGCATGGTATTTTGGAGAAATTTTCTTCGAGAGGACATAAGGGTTGGGGGTTTATGGTTAAGGTTCTAGGAGAGTTTTACAACCTAGATATGATACATGGTTCTTAATTCTTCGTACTTAATACTTGGTACTTCGTACTTGGTACTTGCTACTTAAAGCGGCCTCACCCAGATATTTCTGAATCGAACCGGATTGCCATGATCCTGCAATTTGATCGGGAGCTCTTCGGCATGTGCTTTGTAATTAGGGATGCCGATGTACTCAGTAGGTCCGCGAAGGATGACATGATTTTGAACCAAAACACCATTGATCAAAACGGTCACAGTAGCAGGAGATGTAAGCACTCCATTTTTATCAAAACGAGGAGCTTTGAAAATGATATCGTAATAATTCCATTCTCCAGGAGCACGAAGCGGATTGACTAGTGGCGGAAACTGCTTGTAGATACTTCCAGCCTGACCATTGGTGTAGGTCTTGCTTTCGTAGCTATCCAAAATCTGCACCTCATACAGTCCCATCAGGAAAAAACCGGAGTTTCCGCGACCTTGTCCCTCACCTTTGATCTCTGTAGGAGCTGACCATTCGATGTGATATTGTGCATCTCCAAAGGCCATTTTTGACTGGATATCCCCTTTACCTGGAGTCACGACTAGTTCACCATTTTCTATAGTCCACTCAGCCGGACTAGAACCATCTCTAGCGGAGACAAAATTATTCTGGCTGCTTCCATCGAAAAGCACGATGGCATCCGAGGGAGGAAGATTATTTTCAGCTCCGGGAGTAATTTTTGGAGGGACTGGTGTATAGAACTCAGTAGCTTGAGGAGGCATAGGCGGTGGAGTTTTCTCCTGAGCATACAAGGACAAACTCAAACCTACCGAAAGGAAAAGGAATAAAAGTGATTTAAATCGAATGTTCATACCGTAGATTATTTTAAGGTTTATAATTTCACAGGATAAATTAAGTCCAATTGCGCTCAATCAAAAAACCATTGATGGATTTTTGATTGTAAGCGCCAGAAGCTTTCCTAATTTTCTGAAAATTTCACCTTATGAAGAAGATCTACCTCTCTATTTTAAGTCTGTTTTTCACAGCTCAATTCGCTTTTAGTCAAACCGAGTATTATTTCCCAGGGGAAAAATTTAATCCTGAAATTCCTTCACCTGAGGAATTCTTGGGCTATCCTGTCGGAGACTGGCATACTCGCTATGATCTCATCGTCAAATACTACGAAAAATTGGATGAGCTCAGTGATCTGGTCAAGCTAGAGACGATCGGCTATACACACGAACACAGGCCGAAGGTCATCCTGACCATTGCCAACGAAAGCAACATGGCCAACCTTGAAGCGATCCGACAAACTCAGGTACAATTGGCAGACCCAACTCAACCCAAACCAGATGTCAGCCAAATGCCATCTATCGTCCATTTGGGATATGGGGTGCATGGAAATGAACCTTCTTCAGCAGAAGCGGCACTCTTGACCGCTTATTGGATTGTAGCAGGTCAATCTGAACTCGCTCAGAGAGTCAGAGAAGAATCTGTAGTACTCATCGATCCGACCCTCAACCCAGATGGAAGGGATAGACACAGTCTTTGGGCTAATTTTAATAAGGGCTTTCCACCGGTCGCAGATCCTTTGGACAGAGAGCACAATGAGGCTTGGCCTG
>LJXT01000177.1 GCA_001314815.1 Algoriphagus marincola HL-49 | reverse complement strand
GCTGTGCTATATGCTTTGGGTTTGTCGATGATTTACAGGGAATTGAAGGTTTCTGATTTGCCTAGTGTTTTGCTCAAATCAGCGGAGACCACCGCGGTGGTCATGCTCCTTATCGGGACTTCTATGGCCATGTCTTGGGTCATGTCAGCGGAAGAAATTCCACAGCAAATAGCCAATTCACTGCTTTCCTTGAGTGATAATATCATCGTAATCTTATTGCTGATCAATCTTATTTTGCTCTTTGTCGGCGTGTTCATGGATATGACGCCGGCGGTATTGATTTTCACACCCATATTCCTTCCGGTAGTGACGGGGTTGGGCGTAGATCCAGTTCATTTTGGGATCATGATGGTGCTCAATCTATGTATTGGGTTATGTACACCTCCTGTAGGCTCCATTCTTTTTATCGGGGTGGGGATCGCTCAGACGAGTATCGAAAAGGTGATCAAACCCCTTCTGCCTTTCTTCCTGGCGATGGTGTTGGCCTTGATTCTGATTATGCTGTTTCCGCAAATTAGCCTATGGTTGCCTTCACTTTTTGGTTTGTAAAGTAAGGAGGTCACTTTTCTAGTTTAGCTTATTTTCTTTGAGTTATTACAAGGGATATTAGAAGTGGTTTTTATTTAATCAGATATCAAATTCTCGGTTCATCGGACATCCAGCCGGCATAGCAAAGAGGTTTAGGTTGTTGGAATTATTGCTTGGTTCGAATTAAACTACTTTAAGATACTTCGAATAAAAGCAACTGATTGTGGGATCTGCTCCACGGAACGGCTACTTTCATCTTCTATGACCAAGTATTCGGTTCCTTGCTTTTGAGCTTCTTTGATGATTTTTGCAAGACCTACATCTCCGGTACCTAGGACAACATTCGTCTCAACATCCGCGCGGCCATCCATGCTATTGGGAGTTCCAATTTGTCGGTCCTTCATATGCAAGATGGGGAATTTTCCTTTATGTTTTTTCATGATTTTTAAAGGGTCACCACCTCCCATTTTTACCCAGAAAATATCCATGTTGAATGCAAAATTCTCCGCATTATCCAGCATCCAGTCTAATACTACACCTTTGCCGGCAGGCGAGAATTCATAGCCATGAGGATGGTAAAGTAGGGTGATCCCCTCTTCTTTGAAAGCTTTACCCACCTCATTGAAAAGCGCTGTTGCAACTTTTATTTCATCCAGGGAAATAGGTCCCTCTTGATGAGGAATCCAATAGCAGGTAGCGTATTTCGCACCGTGTTTTTTGGCTTCGACAATGATTGGGGCGGGATCTCGAAGCAATTGATTGTAATCTGCGCCGACTCCAATTATTCGGAGATTATTTTCCCTGAAAACCTGATCATATTTCTCCTGAGACATCCCATACATTCCTCCTCCTTCAATTGCGCGTATGCCCCAGTCGGCAATCATTTTATAGTATTTCTCAGGATCATCGGGTAATTGATTGCGGAGAGAGTAAGTCTGAATACCGATTTCCTGAGCAAATGACAAGGCCGGAACTGCAAGAAGAAGTGAGAGTAATAGGCTTTTGAGTTTCATGTTTTGGGTTTTATTTTTTTGAGAAATAGTAAATTTTAGAAAAAATAATTTGATAATCCTTAAAATGCTGAATTTTCATTAATTAGCTATAAATTGTTGGGTAAAATTATGATATCCAGAAGAAAATTTATTCAAAACTCCTCCCTCTTAGGCTTGTCTATGACCATTCGACCTGATCTTTCATTATTTCAATCAAAAGATAAAATTCTTGGACATGGCGATTTTCGCTACAAGATTGACCTCAAATGGGGGGATCTTGATCCGGATAAGTTTCCAGTGGTCAATTGTCATGAGATGGTGATGGATCGAAAGGGGCGAATGATTCTTTTGACAGACGAGCCCAAGAATAATGTCATTATTTATGATCAATCCGGTAAGCTTTTAGAAACATGGACTCTAGGTCTACAGGCTGCGCATGGCTTGACACTTGTCGATGAAGGAGATGCTGAATATCTGTGGATTTCTGACAATGGAGGAAGGGTGATTAAGACTACGCTGAATGGAACGGTAGTTTCGGAACTGGTCGACCCAAGAAAGGAAGGGGTTTATGAAAGTGAAATGCGCTGGACTCCAACTGAAACGGCCGTAGCTCCCAACGGGGATTTGTATGTAGCTGATGGATATGGATCGCAGTACTTTCTTCATTATGATTCGGATGGAAATTTTATCAGAAAGTTTGGAGGTCCTGGATCCGAAGATCATCAATTCAGTACTGCTCATGGAATTGCTGTAGACCAGCGAAATGGTAAAAGCCCGACTTTGATCTGTACTTCTAGAGGTCATAATTCATTTAAGCGGTTCAGTCTTAATGGAGAATATATGGAGACCATATTTTTACCGGGCGCTTTTGTCTGTAGACCGGTAATTCATGGCGAAAATCTATATGCTGGAGTTTGTTGGTCTAGGCTCAGATACTTGGAGCAAACGCCTGACTCTGGCTTTGTAACTATTTTGGATAAGGATAATAAGGTGATTTCGAATCCAGGAGGATCAGAGCCTGAATATCGGGACGGTGAACTTCAATTAATGAAGCAAACGGAGCCTGTTTTTAAGCATTGCCATGACGTATGTCTTGATCAAGATGAAAATATATACGTCTGCCAATGGAACGCAGGAAAAACCTATCCGGTCAAATTGACTAGGGTGTAGTAGTGTCTGATTAGAATATGCTAGTCTGATTGGTTAGCCCATGTCAAAAAATTAAATTTATCGTTTATGAAATCGGTCAGTGTTCAGTGGTATGAAATACCCGTTCGGGAAATGGATAGGGCTATTAATTTTTATCAAAAGGTTTTTGACTGTGAATTGTCAAGGCAGGTTCTTGATGATTTTCAAATGCTTTGGTTTCCATTCGACCCTGAGCAGGGAGGTGCATCAGGAAGTCTAGTGTATCACGAAGAGTTTTACGAAATAAGTCCAAAAGCAGGAGTTTTGGTTTATTTTGGTGTGGATGATTGTGAGGTGGAGCTTTCCAGAGTGGAGGCTGCTGGAGGAAAGGTGGAGATCCCAAAAAGGATGATTGCCCCTGATATTGGCTTTATGGGAGTAATCATCGACGCAGAGGGAAATCGGCTAGCTTTTCATTCCAATCGATAAGATGATTAATAACAATCGCCGGTAATAATATTTAAATAGTTTGTAAATCTATTTTTCTTGTTAGTTTTATTTTCTGAAAAAAAATAAGTAGGTGCGATTTGGTTTTTTCGATTCGGAGGGGTTACAAGGTGATCTAGTCAAGCTTCAAGATAGATCTGCAGAAATATTTGCTTTGTTGGCAGGTATATTAATGATTGTTTTAGGCGTCAGTGACTTTTTCATTGGTCTTTCCAGTTTCATTGTCATTGTTAAGCTTTCATTTGCCATACCTTTTTTGACAGGGTATTGGGCTATGCGCAAATGGGGTTGGCATCAGCAGGTTATTCAGATGATGCTCTTGTTTGGGCTACTAATCGCCGCGATAAATTATCCAAATAATGAAGGTTTTCGTGGTCCTACTTTATATACTGTTTTTATCTTCTCTGCTGTCACGGCAATTTTGATTAGGGGTTGGCTACGTTTTTTTTGGCTTGGTTTTACTTTTCTAGAATTCAGTCTGCTTTTTTATGGAGAAGTCAATGGGTGGTATGAGGTAGATTCTCAGTATTCAAGTCTTGAGAATCTATTTTGGGATCATTGGATCACTATTCTTTGGTGTGGTCTGTTTGTGTTTCTCGGTATCTACGTGCTCTTAAAAAATTACAGCATTCAAAATGCCGCTCTTTTGAAGGTTCAGAAGGAAAAAGATGACGCCCTTAAAAAGCTGGAGGATCTAAACTTTAAGAAGAATCAGCTCTTGGCTTTGCTTTCTCACGACTTGAAGAGTCCGGTAGCAGTGTTACAGTCTACACTGGAGATGTTAGACGAGGGACTTTTTGATCAGGACGAAGTCAATTTGATTTTGGGAGATTTGAAAAACCAATCGGTGCATCTCAATCGGATTTTAAATAATACGTTGGGCTGGGTAATGGCCGAAATGGATGGTGCCAAAGCTCAAAAAAGTTCCATAAATGTCCATGAACTCACAGAAGAAATCGTCGATGCGATGAGAGTGCCCGCTCATCGAAAGGGACAGGAGATATTCCTTCAAAAACTAGGCGAGGAAATTGTTATTGATTTGGAAGTGAATGAGATCAAGATTATTCTAAAAAACCTGTTGGATAATGCCGTTAAATTCACACCGGTAGCCGAAAATATTGAGGTAAAAGTCCAAGTAAGCCGGGAGAAAATTGAATGGAGAATTTTTAATCCCGGGCATCCTATTCCTAAAAATCTTCACGGTGATATTTTTGAATTTAAGGTGAAAAGTTCCCTGGGTACCCGCTCAGAAAAAGGCACCGGGCTAGGTTTGCCTCTTTGTAAGAAAATCGCCGATCAACTCGAGCTCGGTCTGGGATTTGAAGTAGATAGTGATGCTGGAAATGTATTTTTTTTAAAGAAATACTTGTCTCGATAAATCATCGATCATTACCTGTACTTTTTTCGAAAACATTATTTTGTGGAAAACTGCTGAAATTTTGTGTGTAAGTTGTTTATAAGACGCATTTTCATTGGGGATAATTTGTTTAAAAATAATATTCCGATTATTTGCCATTTTATAAAATAATAATCAACTTTATTACATCAAAAAGGTAAAAGATTTGGGTTAAGTCCTGAATATCAGTTTGAAATATGGATATTGTTTTTTTTCTTCTTCGGAAGATAATTGACAATGACACAGTAGTGATCATAGGCCAAAGCCTAGTGCCTAGCACCAAGGCTTGACTCCATTCACCTATTGACCCTCAAAGGTCGCAATGAAGAGCAATCTAAAGTTGTTTAGGGGAGTCACGGTTTAGGTTGGAGAAATCTGACTTTAATGATTCACCAAGCTTCACGAAAGTGAAGTGATCTGTGAGATTGACAGCAATGTCAATTTGCTACATCCAAGACTGACAGAGTCTTTCGTTTTTTTTCGGAAAATCGAGGTGACTAGGTCAATAGACCGCAAGGTCTGTCTGAAGAAGTAGCTGTCCACTGGATGACTGATATAGAAGTTCTAAGCGATTAGACTTCATCTTTAACTTTACTTGACGCAGTCAAATACTACGGTAATTGACTGTGAAGCGGAGAGTGACTTCAAAGGTTGCTTTCCGCTTTTTTTTATTCCTTCTGTCTAAACCCGTTTGTCAGTATTTTTTGACCTTTTGCGATTTATTGATAGTATAATCTTTTGATTTTTGGTTACTTAATCCTTCTTATCAATCCGCAAAAAATGGCAAATCTGAATACAAAAGCGATGTCCGAGACCACCTATGATGCAATTGTGATCGGGTCTGGTGCCAGTGGTGGCTGGGCAGCGAAAGAACTTTGCGAAAATGGATTAAAAACCTTAGTTCTGGAAAGAGGACGGATGGTCAGGCATATTGAAGATTACCCGACAGCCTCGAAAGCGCCTTGGGAATTTGAATTTAGGGGGACGGTACCTATAGAAAAAAGATCCGGAATAGGTGCGGCGCGCTGGGGAAGAGAGGAGACGATGCATTGGGCTTTAGCGGAAGATGAACAGCCCATTATTGAGGAAAAGCCCTTTCGATGGTTTAGGGGGTATCATGTAGGCGGCAAGTCCTTACTCTGGGCGAGAGGGACTCAGCGCTGGTCTGACTATGATCTTGAGGGTCCTGCAAGGGATGGCTATGCAGTGGATTGGCCGATTCGATACAAAGATCTGGAGCCTTGGTACAATCATGTGGAGCGTTTCGTAGGTTTTTGTGGCTCGAAGGATGGTCTGCCGGAGCTTCCTGATCAGATTGTTCAGCCAGGTTTTGAATTAAGTTGCATCGAAAAATACTAC
>LJXT01000176.1 GCA_001314815.1 Algoriphagus marincola HL-49 | reverse complement strand
CTTTATGGAACGGTAATCGGAGCACTTTTCGGAGGAATTCCTGCAGATCGCTTTGGCCGCAAAAAATCCCTGCTTTGGATCGGCCTATTCTACTTTATTTCTGCCTTTGGCTCGGCCATGGCTTGGAATGTGGAGAGCTTCACTCTTTTCCGATTCTTGGGTGGATTGGGTGTCGGAGCCTCATCTGTCGTGGCGCCCATGTATATTTCTGAAATAGCCCCTGCCAAAAACCGGGGATTATTAGTCGCACTCTATCAGTTTAATATTGTATTCGGTATAGTAGTGGCCTATTTATCAAACTTTTTGATCGGAACAGCCGAACTCCCCGAGGACTGGCGCTGGATGTTGGGAGTTGAAGCTATTCCAGCATTGATATACAGTGTTATGATTTTCCGAATCCCGGAAAGCCCACGCTGGTTGATCGCCAAGCGCAATGCCCAGGAGGAAGCAAGGGCTATTTTACAACGTACCGACCCTGAAGGAGTAGAAGCTGCCATCCGTCAGGCTATCGAAGAGGAAAAGCAAGAAAAATCTACTACTGGTTTTGCTACGCTCTTCAATAAAAAATATCTCGCCAGCACCTTTTTAGCCGTTTTAATCGCCTTCTTCAATCAAGTCTCCGGGATTAATGCCATCATTTATTTTGCGCCAAGAATATTTGAAATGGCCGGAATATCCACCGAATCAGCTTTGATTTCGACCATTGGAATTGGAATAGTCAATCTTCTCGGCACCTTTTTAGGGCTCTACTTAATCGATCGATTAGGAAGAAAGATTTTAATGTACATCGGTTCCTTTGGTTATCTGATTTCATTGAGCCTGATGGCATACAACTTCCTTGGCCCTGGAATCCCCACCATTTGGTTGCCCATCTTTGTTTTCGGATTTATTCTATCGCATGCAATTGGTCAAGGATCGGTGATTTGGGTCTTTATTTCTGAAATGTTTCCGAATGAACTTCGAGCCTATGGCCAATCTTTAGGTTCTTTCACGCATTGGATTTTAGCAGCTGTGATTGCCAATGTCTTTCCCTTCTTCGCCAACGCCTACGGTCCGGGCTATATTTTTAGCTTTTTTGCTTTCATGATGTTTTTGCAGCTACTTTGGGTGAGATTTAAAATGCCAGAAACCAAGGGTCGTTCCTTGGAAGAGATTCAAAAAGATTTACATAAAGACTATGTCGCATAAAGTCCTTGTTTTTGGGGAAATGCTCTGGGATTGTCTTCCAGAGGGAGATGTCCCCGGAGGCGCATCTATGAATGTAGCCCTACACTTGCATCATTTGGGATTTGATAGTCACTTGATTTCGGCTGTAGGTGACGACATCTTGGGTGAAAAGCTTCTGAACCATTACCGAAGCTTTGGTGCAGCGGATGACTTGATCCAAATAAATGAATATCCTACCTCAAGAGTCATAGTGGACAATACGGATATAGAAAACGTCAAATATGACATCCTCTCCCCTGCAGCTTGGGATTTTGTGAAGAGTTCAGACACGCTGCAAGACTCCGTCAAATCATCCGATGCACTTGTATTCGGAACCTTGGGAGTGAGACATTCCCAAAGCCTTCAAACTCTCCTCGAATTGCTACCACATGCCAAACTGAGGATCTTCGATGCAAACCTGAGGCCCCCTTACTACGACTTTGAAGTAATTGAAAAGCTTTTGGGAATGACAGAGGTGCTCAAGATCAATGAAGATGAACTGGTTGCCTTTGAGGATTATTTCGATATCAAGCCCAATCCTGAAAGCATTTGCCAGTTTATGAGCCACCACTTTCCTGTCAAAACCATCTGCATCACTTTAGGATCAAAAGGAGCCATGGTTTTTCATCAGGGAGAGTTGTTTCAAGATGCTGGCTTTCAAGTGAAAGTAAAGGATACCATCGGGGCAGGAGATGCTTTTCTAAGCGGATTTGTGAAAAGCTATTTGGAAAAGAAACCCATTCCGGAAACTTTGGAATTTGCCTGCAAGCTCGGTGCATTTGTAGCTTCTCAACAAGGTGGCTCGCCCAATTACAAGTTGTCGGATTTGGAAAAAATCAGTCGCTAAGATCTAAGGAATTTACCGCTTATCCATTTTTGCAACTTTGTTTCATTTTTTCTGGTTATTAGATAAAATGTAAACTATTTTTGCAGAGTGAAATTGCAAGGCGCGAGATTGATTTTGGTTTTATTATTGATTATCAGCGGGTTTGAGGCACTGTCTCAAGACTGCAAGCTGGTAATAAGGGGGAAGGTTATTCACTTAGAAAATAACCAAACCATCCCCGGTGCCTATATTTGGATTGAGGAGGTCAAGGCTGGTGCGGTCACAGACGACTCAGGGAATTTCATTTTTAGAAATCTTTGCCCAGGCGATTACACAATCAAAATCCAGTTTTTAGGACATAAGGATATTATTGAGGAGGTCACACTCACTAACTCTTCTTTCAATAAAACCTTTCGAATGGAAGAGCTTCCCACTGAATTGGGTGGAGTGGAAGTTCATGGTCACCGCGATGCAATTCAGACAACCACTGCAGTAAATGCCCTTTACGGCTCTGAATTACTGGAAGCCCGAGGGGAAAATCTAGGAGAAAGTCTTAAACGAATTGCCGGAGTTACCACTTTTTCGACTGGAAACACCATCGCAAAACCTGTGATTCATGGCTTGCATTCCAATCGAATCATGATTCTCAATAATGGTATCAGACTGGAAGGACAGCAGTGGGGAGCAGAGCATGCTCCTGAAATTGATCCATTTTTGGCGGAAGAAATTTCAGTGATCAAAGGTGCTGAAACCGTGCGATTTGGTCCTGAAGCAATGGGTGGAGTAATCATGGTCAACCCTGGTGAACTGCCTACAGAAAAAAAGAATAAAACAGACCTATACCTTGTTGGTGGGACCAATGGCCGAATGGGAAATTTGTCTCTTAGCCATACTGGCGGATCTGAGAAGGTCAAAGGTCTCGGATATCGAGTTCAGGGTTCAGTCAAAAGAGCTGGAAATGTACGGTCTCCTGAATATTTTCAGGGGAATACCGGTATGAGCGAGATCAACTTTTCCGGTGCTACAGGCTATTCAAATTCCAAACTAGGTACAGAGCTATATTACTCTTATTTCAATACTGAATTGGGAATTTTAAGAGATGCACATACTGGTAACCTCTCAGACCTGGAAGAAATCATCGCCAACGGCAGACCTTTTACAAATCCTGATTTTACACATACCATCAATAATCCAAAACAGGTGGTACAGCATCACTTAGCCAAACTCAAAACTCACTATCACCTGAATAGTAAATGGAAGGCGAATCTTCAGTATGGTTTTCAGCTGAACCAACGTCAAGAGTATGACAGGAGAAGAGGTGATTTGAATGAAAGGGCAAGTTTGGACTTAGAGCTTTTCACCAATACGCTCGACCTATTTGTGGACCATACCCATGAAAATGCATTAAGCGGTACTTGGGGAATCAATATTATCCAACAGGCCAATTCCAATGTTCCTGGAACAGGAGTCACACCATTGATTCCTAATTATGACATGCTCAATGCTGGTTTATATTTGATAGAGAAGTATTCCAAAGGACCATTGGAACTGGAAGGTGGACTGAGATATGACTATCGAATGATCAGCACAGCAAGATTCATAGGAAGTGAGCTCCAAGAATCTGATTTGCAATACAACAACTTCACGGCCTTTTTTGGCACTTACTATCAAATCACCCCTCAGTTGGCTTTTCGATCCAATCTTGGATCGGCTTGGAGACCTCCAAATGTAAACGAGCTTTTTTCGCAGGGACTACACCATGGAGCTGCTGCCGTGGAGATCGGAGATGCTGACTTGGATTCTGAGAAAAGTTTGAAATGGGTAAACTCTCTGGAGTTTGAAGGCAATAAATCCACCGGAGAGTTGACTTTCTATGCCAATCAGATTCGAGACTATATCTATCTCAATCCAACTGGAGAGACATTTGTAAGTCTCCGTGGGACCTTTAATGTCTATGAATACCTCCAAGCTAATGCTTTTTTCTGGGGTGTAGATTTTTCAGGAAGCTATGAATTGACTAGCAAGCTTCAAGCCTATGCGAAAGGCTCCATCATCCGGGCTAGAAATACAGAAACCGATGAATTTTTCCCATTCATTCCTTCTGACAGAATGGATTGGGGACTTAGCTATCAACTGGCTACAGGTACTAAAACTCATCACTTTAACCTATCCAATATGCTAGTTGCCAGGCAAAAACGAGAACCGGTCTTTGATTTGGCCCCTGCTCCTCCAGCCTACGCCCTTTTCAATGTAGGTTATCGATATGAATTGCCTTTCCAAGGCAATCGATTAAACATAGGCTTACAGGTTCAAAACTTATTCAACACAGAATTTAAAGAATACATGAATCGATTCCGCTATTTCACCGCGGATATGGGAAGAAATTTATTAATCAAAATCAACTATCAATTCTAAACAAAACAAACTATGAAAAATTTACAAAAACTACCTCTTTATCTACTATTTGTGGGGCTTTTTGCTTTTGCTTCCTGTGAAAGTGAAGATCCTGTCATCGAGAATGAAGGAGAAGTGATTACTGATGTCACGCTGGCATTTACAGAATTGGACGAATCAGGCAATCCTGTCGGTTCGGCATTTGAATTTACAGCGGCTGACCCGGAGGGAATTGAAGTAGGTGGTGCGCCTACAATCGAAACCGTGGAGCTAGAAGCTGGAAAGACTTACCGTATGGAAATTGAGGTCTTTAACAGTATCGAAAATGAAGACATCACTGAGGAAATCCTCGAGGAGGCAGATGAGCATCAGTTCTATTTTCTGGGATCTGCATTCGTAGGAGGAGCATCTGCTCCGCTTAGCTATACGTATGATGATGCATCAGGTGAATTGATCGGCTTGCGCGGAACCGTGACTGTCTCCGCCTCTCCGGGTCTTAACAATGCTCAAATGCGAGTTGTATTGCGTCACGATTTGGACAAGAGCTTTCCAGGTGCTGACAATCCTAACTTCGAGAACTTTGTACAAGCAGGTGGCGAGTCTGATTTGGATATCACCTTCCCATTGATTCTAAACTAATCAACATCTAGAAGTCCAAATGAAAAAGAGGCTGCTTTAGTTAAAGCAGCCTCTTCTATTTTCCATATTTTTCTAAGGCATTAATCAAAAAGCTCTTGCAGCTTTCTTTCCAAAGTGGGTCCTCTCAGGTCTTTGGCAATGATTTTTCCTTCAGGATCTACCATGTAGGTTGCTGGAATTGCCTGAATCTGATACAGTTCAGCAGCAGCTGAATTGAAGTATTTGAGGTCAGAAACTTGAGTCCATGCGAGTTGGTCATCAGCAATGGCTTTTACCCAGGCATCGCGTTCACGATCAAGAGATACGCCAAAAACTTCAAAACCCTTATCATTATATTTATTGTAAAGCCTGACCACATTAGGGTTTTCTTCACGGCAAGGCTTGCACCATGCAGCCCAAAAATCAATCAAAACATATTTACCTCTTAAATCAGAAAGCTTTTTGATTTCTCCATTTGGATTCGGAAGCGCGATATCAGGAGCTTCAGCACCAATCGCCAAAGCGCGAAGTTCTTCGAGTTGCTGCTTCAACTGGATAATCGTTACCGTATTCGGATATTTTTGATCCAATCGCTGGATGAGTTCATCCAGGAAGGGGAAATCATTTTTAGGATTGAGAAGACCAATAGCCGCAAGCGCCGCAAAACTATCACCCATACTGGTAATGGTTTCCTTAACCCGCTCCGCTTGATTAGCCTCAAGCTCCAGAGCCTTCATTTGAATATCCTTGATTTGCTCGGTATTCTTATTGCTCATGGCTTCGTAATAAGCTTCATTAAGCGCATTGACATCACTTTGATATTGATTCATCAAGGTTTCCAATTTGAGCATCTCTTGAGAATCCTTCGATCCCAAAAT
>LJXT01000175.1 GCA_001314815.1 Algoriphagus marincola HL-49 | reverse complement strand
GTCTCTTTAATTACTTCAATTTTTCCTAGAATTTCATTGCTTCAGCACTCATTTTAGGTCTGTGTTTCACCGAACAAAGGGAGGTATATTTCGCGAAGCCTATTTCACCGACGGTGTATTTCACCATAGGCCTATTTCACCTTTGGTATATTTCGCGAAGCCTATTTCACCTTTGGTATATTTCGCGAAGCGTATTTCGCCGAAGGTGTATTTTTTTACAAGAGCCAAATAATCAAAAAAGCTCCAAATCACCCAAACTCCACTTCCAGTTTAGATTCGTTGGATTCAGGTCCTCACGAAGCTTCCGAAGAGTGACCAATGGACCTCGATCCAAAATAGGAACTAAGCCAAGGTTCAAAATACCCGAATCATAGTTTAAACCTGAAAAACTTATCCAAATGGCTCCTGAATTCTTACAGGCTTGATTGAATTCTTTTCTTAAAAGTTCCTTTTGCTTTTTTCCAAAACCCGAGTGATAGAATAAGTCTACAATCCGAAGTTCCATTCCTTTTTTTCCTTCTTTCAGCCGATAGATCATCAAATAGGTTTCTCCATCACTCACAAACTGATAATCAACAATCGGGCAATCTCGATAACGCCAATCAATATATCCGGGAACTAGGCTTGTTCGGACTTCTTCTAGGCCCGGAGGACTGTTTTCTAGCTTTGTGATTAAATCTGCAATTTCTTCCCATTTTTTTGTTTTTGTTGTCTTTTTGGATTTTTTAGGACCTTTGAGTTTCACTTTTAACGGAAGTTTGCCCCATTTCTCCCAACCCATTTTCAGGTAGCCAGGAAGACTTTTTTCATTGGGGGTATTAAAAATCAGGTCAAAGCCATCTTTTTTCACCTCATCGATCAATTGGGTAGTGAGTTTGGTAAAAAGCCCCTTTCCTCGATAGTTTGGATGTACTGCAGTATCCACCGCTCGAAGTGCTTTATATTTCTGATTTCCTTCTTGATACTCCCACCGAAGAAATGCCCTCACTCCAATTATTTCATCAGCTTCGCAAGCCAGCAAGACTGGTGATTCACCGAATGGATTTTGTAGGTGCTTCCAATTCCAAAACTCTACTGACTTGGGAAGTAGGGATTCTCCAAGGGAGCTTTTTAGCAAGGAAATAATTTTTGGAATGTCTTCTGATGAGGCTCTGCGAATTTGCATGCTTGAAAATAGCTCAATTGGATTAAACTTATTATTTCAAGCTTACTGAATATTTTTTTTAGCAATCATTTTCATTAAAAATACCTGGTCTATCCTCAATCGAGACTCCAGGCTTAGAGGTTTAATTTTTTTGGATCCAAATCAGGCTCGATTTCGAAGGGAACCAGTTCAAATATAAAACCCTTTGATTTGCCAGTTTCTAAATACCTTTTTGGTCTTGCAGCAAGTTAAATCGACAATTTATCTATATTTGAATCTTCTGGGCATTCATCTGTTTATGAGAAGACTATTACCTATTTACTACCTTCTTATTCTTTTTTCGAGTAGCTGTATTAGCAATAAGCGAATTACCTACCTTCAGAATCTTTCGGATTCCACCTCCTATGATTTGAATGAATTCATTCCCTTTGCAGAAGTAGATTACCAGTATATCCTTCAGCCATACGATATGGTAGAGATCGATTTTGCTACATCGGATGAGGAGCTTACTGAGGCCTTTACCTTTATGGGAGGGCAGCAAGGTGGAGGAATGGGAGGTATGGGCGGAGGAATGGGGGGCGGAGGTGGCTCAGACCCGCTCTATTTTAGAGGTTTTGCGATCGATAAAGACGGAATGGTGGAGGTTCCCAAATTGGGAAAAATCGAAATCGCCGGACTTACCGAAGAGCAAGCTAAACAGAAAGTTCAGACTGCTATAAATGAGTATTTTAAGGAAGAAGTTTATGTTCGTCTGAGGATTGCGGGTATTCGCTATACCACTTTAGGAGAATTCAATAGCGTGGGAGTTCAAGTGATTTTCAAAAATAGAGCTACCATTTTTGATGCTTTAGCCAATTCAGGCGAAACAACCCTTTTGGGAAAAAAGAATCAGCTTTTTATCATTCGGCAATACGATGGAGGAGTAAAAATACATCAGATCAATTTGAATGACCGGGCATTGCTGGCCAGTCCCTTCTATTTTATACAGCCCAATGACATCCTATACATGGAACCGATGAAAATCCGACAGATAGGAACCGCCGATAATTTGACTGCATCGCTTGCACTTTTTGCAGGATTGCTGGCATCCACTTTGTTAATGATTAACTTGGTAACCGGAGGTAATTAATTCAAATGGAGAAGCTCGATCTCAGCCAATTAGATAACGAAGAAAAAGCACTGGAAATACGCTATGTAGTAGCTAAATATATCCGTTACTGGCCTTGGTATGTGCTTTTTACGTTGATTTTTCTGATCGCTACTTTTCTCTTTCACCGCTATACCGTAGATGAATATGAGGTTCGGGGATCCATGGTGATCAAAACAAATAATTCCCCGGAAGCCAGAATTTTGGACCGTTCCAATATCTTCAATTCGGGTATCAATCTGGAAAATGACATCCTTCGACTCCGCTCAAAAAATTTATCCCGCGAAGCCCTGAACAAGCTTCACTTTGATGTGGAGTATTTCGCAAAAACCAATATTAAAGATATTGAATTGTATGATCGCTCTCCCATCCGAATAGTGGTGGATTGGGATCACCTTCAGGTGACAGACGCAAAAGTGGAGCTTCAGATATTATCTGACCAGAATTTTAAGCTGGTGCCACCTGAAGGAAGTATTTTGGACTTCAACCCTGCCCAAGCAGCAGGGGATGAAAGTATTTTCAATAAGACCTACACCTTTGGTCAGGAGATCGAAACTGCCCGATCCAAGTTTACCGTCCACCTTGTAAATCCAGGAAGAGTGGGCGATATGGTTTTATTCAAATTGATTAATCCCGCATCCTTGGAGGAACAATGGGCCAAAAAGGTGAATGTGGCTCTTGAAAATCAATTTAGCTCTGTGTTGAACCTTACTACTACCACAAAGGTGGTGGAAAAAGGTCGGGACTATATCAATGCCTTGATGGAGTCCTATATTGATTATGACTTGAACGAAAAAAATAAAATCCAAGAGAATACCATTGCCTTTATTGAAGAGCAACTAGGCTTTCTGGAAGATTCCTTAAAGCAAAAGGAGCGTGAACTTCAGAACTTTAAGGTAGAAAATAAATTGCTAGATGTCTCTGCCGAGTTTTCCAATATTTTGGGAAAAATGAATTCCTTGGATGAAACTAATGCGGAGTTAGAATACCAACTCAACTATTTCGAAGAAATCAGGCGATACATGGAGATGAAAAGCAAGGACTTTTCAGATGTAATTGCTCCATCGGTCATTGGAGTACCTGACCCGCTTTTAAATGGATTAATACAGAATCTCGTCACCCTTTCTCAGGAGCGTAGAAAGCTTTTGGCTACCGTCAACGAAAACCACCCGGAAGTCATCAAGATAGATGTGCAAATGGAAAAAATCCAGGATGCACTTTTCGAAAATGTGGTCAATCTTATCGACAATACCCGCAAAAAGCAGCGCAATATTCAGTTGGAAATCGAAGGATATGATGCGGAATTTGCGACCCTTCCAGAATCTGAATCCCAATACACGGGGATTTTCAGAGAGTTCAAACTTCGGGAATCGCTTTATACCTACTTATTGGAAAAGCGGGCTGAAGCGGGAATTGCAAGGGCTTCCAATGTGTCTGATAATGCCATTTTGGATGCTGCCAAACGTGGTACACTCGTATTTCCTAAGAAGCAACAAAACTATGCCTTAGCAATCGCTCTAGGCCTATTACTTCCATTTGGTTTCATTGTAGTCAGGGATATGTTTGATGATAGCATTAAAGATCAGCGAGACCTGAAAAAGCACTTTATGATCCCGCAGTTGGGAGTAATTGGTTTTTCAACCAAAGACACCAATAAGGTTGTATTGGAGCATCCAAAGTCAGCTGTAGCGGAATCATTCCGCTCCCTAAGGTCAGCCATTACTTATCTAGCTAGCGGTAAGAATACAAAAAGAATTCTGGTAACTTCCTCAGTGTCCGGAGAGGGTAAAACCTTTACCTCCCTCAACTTGGCCTCAGCTATGGCTTTAGGTTCTAAAAAAACGGTGGTTGTTGGTGGTGATTTGCGCCGTCCTAAACTGGCCAAGTACTTTGATCATTCCGACAAGGTCGGATTATCTACTTATTTGATTGGAAAAGTGGAGGCCTCTGAAATAGTAATCCCCAGTCAGCAAGAAAACCTTTTTTTCGTACCTTCTGGTGTTATTCCCCCAAATCCAGCAGAGCTTCTGCAGACTCAACGGCTCAAGGATTTTTTGAATTACTTGGATGAGAATTTTGATATTATCGTATTCGATACACCTCCTATGGGATTGGTTTCGGAGACCATCGACTTGATGCGCCTTTTCGACGTCAATCTTTATGTAGTTAGGCAGAATTACACCGTGAAGGATCACCTGGTCATGATCAATGACCTCTTCAATAATAAGCAGGTGACGAATGTTTATGGTGTTTTCAATGGCATCATCAATTCCGGATATCACTACGAAGGATACAATTACGGATATGGTAATACCTATCTCTACTCTCAGAATAATAAGTACATGTACAATTACTACGGAGAGGATGTAGAGACGAAAAAAGACCGGATAAAAAAGCAAAAAGATTCCTTGGGTAAGAAGCTCAAGAAATTGTTTAGGACGCGATAAGATAAAGCACTTTTGAAAACCGCAGCCCTTATTCCCGCTCGCTTTGCTTCCTCTAGACTGCCTCAGAAATTGGTGCAGGATCTGGAAGGAAAATCAGTCATCCAACGAACTTATCTCAGTACAGTAGGTACTGGAGTTTTTGATGAAGTTTGGGTGGTATGTGATCACGAATTGATTGAGGAACAGGTGCTTGCTGTGGGTGGGAAGGTATTTCGTAGCCAAAAAGAACATGAAAGTGGTTCGGACCGGATAGCAGAGGCACTGGCCCAAGTTGATGCCGATCTGATTGTCAATGTGCAGGGGGATGAACCCTTTCAAGATACCAAGTCCCTTCAGGATCTAGTGGCAGTTTTTACTGATTCATCAGTACAAATGGCATCCCTTTATTTCAATATTTCTCCCGAGGAGGCCGCCAATCCCAATGCGGTCAAAGTGGTTTTGGATCAGAATAGCGATGCACTTTATTTTTCAAGATCTCCCATCCCTTTTGACCGAGAGAGAAGCGGGGATTTTTCTTACAAAAAACACGTGGGAATCTATGCTTACCGAAGGGAGCTCTTGCTAGAATTCACTACCTGGCCCAAAGGGGAATTGGAACAAGTGGAAATGTTGGAGCAGCTCAGAATTCTGGAGCATGGGGTGAAAATACGCATGGTAGAAACCTCCCATCAGGCCATCGCTATTGATACAGCAGAGGATCTGGAGCGTGGAAGGAATTTCTTGCGGGAAAATCCAGTTTAAAGCTTTTTCACAAATATCCGGTTCCAAAAAAAAATCAAAGGTCCAGCGCTGGGTGAACTAAATGGCGCAGACCCGCCTGCCGAAGGCATGGCTAAATCATTTCGTGTCCGCCGCGGCGGACCGGCACTTCAGCACTCTTTACTTTGCAGCGTTTCGGAAGAAAAATGATCAAACCTTCTAGATTGTAGTAAGGACCGAAACTTCGATGTTCGTCATTCAAAATTCATCATTCGACATTAAAACGGCCAAGGACAGGAAAACCGTTAGAGGAATGATTTCAGGTCAATTGAGACAAAACACCGTATTTGGTAAATCGTATTTCGTCAATTCAGATTCTTCTTCGTCTTGCTGGCACCCAATACCCATTTCCAATCCAAAGATCAAGGCCCAGCGCTGGGGACGTTAATCCGTTTTAAATCCCTGGGTTGCACCCAGGGCTATTCAAGGTTTGACCCTTTCAGGGTC
>LJXT01000174.1 GCA_001314815.1 Algoriphagus marincola HL-49 | reverse complement strand
TTGTTTGAGTGAGTGCTGAAGGCACGACTCGTAAAAGCCCAGTATGAGCGAAGCGAAATGCTGGGTTAAAAAACACAAAACCACCCCAGCGCTGGCCCTTGATTTTTGACAGGAAGTGAAATTTGATGTCAGCAAGATGGAAACGAATTAACCCTGGCAGTCAGGAGACTGTATTAATTAAAGCACAAGTCCTGAGACTTGCGCTACCCTAAGCTGAGTGCTGCTTTCGGAAAAGCAGCACAACGGAAAAAACCCTCCAAGGGATTGGGTTATTTGAAATTTATGGGAATTACTAATTCATTACCATTTTAGAAAAACCCTTGGAGGGTTGGTACAGCATAACACGACGCTTCGACTCCGCTCAGCGTGACAGCGGCTATGAAACCTCCTTTTGCCCTTAACTCAGATAATTTTCAGCCACAAAACGCTTCGAATTATTAAAACAAAAATCCTCCACGGCTTTCTCTACATCTTCTCTGGATTTGAGATGAGCAAGATGTTTTTGTCCGCTTTTCTTGCGGGCCTGCTCGATTTCGAAAATCAAATTGTTGCTGAATAATCCAAACTCCAAAGCAGTAGGGTAGTAGTCTACCGGGTCAATCAAGCCTTCGAAGTCCGTTCCGATGGTCAGGCAATTCCATACAAGTGGCTTTTCTTCTTCGCTTAGATTTGGATTGGCGTAGGCACTTTTGATGATGGCTTCGATATTTTCCCAAATGAGCTGAATTCCGTTTCGTTTGGGATTATTTTTCAAATCATTTTTGGTGATTCCCAGAATCCTCTGATCAAATGAGATTCCAAACATTCCCCGAGTTCTGACTATCCATTCGATATCCTCATCACACATATTGATGTTCCAAGCATTGAATTTCCCGCTTTCATCGGTATAGTCATCCACTTCGCAATCCTCCAATTCAATATGCCGATCCAAGCTGGAAATTCCCGAATAGCCGCAGTGGGAGGCAATGATAGGGATTCTGTCTCCTTTGTCCAGGCATTTGCCCACCAGACTGTAGAATTCCTTTCTTGATCTTGCACTCATGTGTTTGACATCAATCAAAATGCGATAGCCGAGCGATTCATCCCGCTCAAAATCTCCATTAATGCCCAGGAGTTCCTTGAGAATCCTTCTGCCATCATTATTGAAACCCGCATTCATTCGCTCGGATTGGTCCATGAGGATTTTACCCATGCCGGGAATGGAGTGGGCATGACCACAGAGATGATTGTCAAAGTGATGGGCATACGTGATGAAGAAGATCGGAGCCTCCCAATTTTCTTTGATTTCCTTCACGCGTTGGGAGATTTCCTCGATGGATTGTACCCGATCGGTACCTAAGGCATGCGCTCCTTCGATAGTCAAAACCATGGTGATCTCCTGATCGTCTTCCAGTGATTTTTGGAGTTCTTTCCGACTTTTTGGAATGCGGTAGGAGGCATTCTCAGCATAATAGAGCCTTGGGTGTTGATTGGCTAGTTTTCTGGCAAGTCGCTCCTCCCGGAGCAAAGCTTGGGGAACGTGAATTTCATTTCTCCGGATTCGTTTTCCCGAATCCATCATGACAAAATCCCGCTCTCGCTGTAGTGATTCCCAGTAATCATAATCATCCGATTGGAAGTAATCCACGACCTTATCCGGAATGCGCATATAGGCAGTTTGTAGCAGGTCCCGGCGGATCCCTTTTGAACCCAAAATGGCAGAGGTCAAAAAGCGGAACCATTTATCTTTTCCGATTTTTGGGTCAATGCCCTTCACAAATTGGCGCTCTAGCGGATACAGGGAATTGAAGGTGAGGCGAAGGTTGGAATTCCAGCATTTGACCAAATCGATCTGACTGTAGCTGGCCCCCATCACGCCCTTTTGATGGTTTCGATGATTGGATGCAATGACGGTCCAAGGGCTGAATTCTCCTTTTCTTCTGAATTTTTTCGCTTTTTCCTGCATCTGAAAATGCGCACGCATATGATTGTGACAGTGCAGGTCAGAAAATCTACTCTTACCCATGGCTTATCTGTTGAAAATGGAGTTTCCACCCTTCATCACTTCGATGATGTCTTCCACCACCGATGGGGAATTGGTGTAGTACCAATGATGAACCGTGTCATGAAGCAAGCCCTTGTCATCATCGATCTCGGTCACATCACATTGATAGATGTCATCTGCCAGATTGACTGAATTCTTGGCACCCCATCTCCCCAGTCTATTGAAGGCATTCTTGGTAAGCTCAGAGATTCCCAGTGCCTGATCCTTATTGTGATAGTACACATGCACTCGCTCCCCAAAATCAATCAGGCGATAGAGTGGATTTGGACGCTCCAGCGCATAATAATCGATATCAGCGCCCACCAATAAAATCTCTCCAAAAATCGAGTTGATGTCCAGTCCGATATCTTCTACGCCTTTGACCATGTTTTCCAGCACCCGATTTCCCATGCTATGACACATCAGATGGATTTTTTGATCACATAGCGGCTTTCGCTCTTCCACAAATTTCTTTTTGAAAAACTCCCGAAGCGAAGCCATGGAACGTGCCAAGGCAAAGCCCGACTGCATCGCATCATAGGCGTCCGAGCGATACTTGAGCAGTTTTTTCTTGGCAGGCCAAGTGAATAATACCAAGTGCTTGATCGTGGAGTTTTCCGGCTCTACATATCGTTTGTGGAGCTCACAGAGGGTTTGCATGGCTGTTTCCAAATCGGACTTGAATCCATGCACAAAGACCAGGATGTCTTCCGAGATGCGGATATGATCGCCTTCAGGACTCTTTTTGCTAGTCTTGATTCCCGACTCATACAGTTCGGTAAAAATAGCGGTAGAAGGAAACTTAGCCTTGCTCACGTCCTTATCGTCGGCATAGTTTGCCAATAGGCTTTCTTCTACTTCTGGAATAATCTGGATATCGAAGTCTTTCAGTTTTTTGGCTTTTTTGGGGTCAAAGCTGATCGTTCCGTAGCGTAGATTATGACGAGCTTCCTCATCGCCGTCCTTTCGCATATACTCTGTTTCATTGACGGAAATGTAATTTCTACTTCGGCGGGTAGTGACTTCTCGATTGGTGATGATGTAATGTTTGACCATGGCTAAGAATTTGAAAAGGTTTAAAAAACTAGGATTAAAATCATAAGCTGCTCTATGTCAGCACTTATTCTAAATTTTGGAAAAAAAAATGGGAATGACAAGCAAAAGGTTTTGCCTTAATGGAAGGTTAAGAAATTGATAAATTTTTGGAGTGGGGAAGAGAAAATCCCAAAGTTTTCGATCTTCAAAAGAAAAATCAAAAGCCGTGAAAAACTTAAAAACGCTTGGTCTTATCCTTCTAGTAGGATTCCCCTTGTTTTTTGCCTGCAAACCAAAAGGTCTGACCACCTCAAATGAAGAAATCACCCGAATTGCTTTTGGATCCTGCAATCGTCAGGATAGTCCACAGCCCCTTTGGCAATCCATTGTGGCAGATAATCCGGAGCTTTGGATTTGGATGGGGGACAATATTTACGGGGATTCTCCCAATATGGACACCCTTCGAGCCAAATACAATCGCCAGAATCAGGTAGAAAGTTATCAGGCACTCAAGCGCACTTCCAAAATCA
The DNA here is from genome assembly GCA_001314815.1 of Algoriphagus marincola HL-49. Taxonomy (GTDB): domain Bacteria; phylum Bacteroidota; class Bacteroidia; order Cytophagales; family Cyclobacteriaceae; genus Algoriphagus; species Algoriphagus marincola_A. The sequence continues at coordinate 2,363 of LJXT01000174.1, read as the reverse complement.
TTGGGATTTGGGATGACCACGATTATGGGATCAATGATGGGGGAAAATATTTTGCCCAAAAAGCAGCTTCCCAACAGTTGATGCTAGACTTTCTGGATGTTCCCCAAGTTGCACCCGAGCGTAAACGGGAAGGTGCTTATGCTGCCCATATCTTTGGAAAGGGAGAAAATCTGGTCAAAGTAATTTTATTGGATGCGCGATATCATCGCGATACTTTGATGCGCATCGACCGGGTGTATCAACCCAACGTGGACGGCCAAATACTGGGAGAGGAGCAATGGAAATGGCTGGAGAATGAGTTGAAAACAAGTCCTGCCAAGGTGAATCTGATCGTGTCGGGAATTCAGTTTTTGCCTACTCAACATGCCTATGAAAAATGGGCCAATTTTCCTCAAGAGCGGGAGCGTCTGCTGAATTTAATTGCTGCATCGGGTGCAAAAACGCCAATTCTACTCAGTGGAGATCGGCATATCGCCGAACTGATGAAAATGACTGATGAGCGATTCCCTGATGGCATTTATGAGATTACATCCAGTGGTTTGACGCATACCTGGAGCAGCATATCCGAGGAACCGAACCGCTATCGCATCGGAGACCTGATTGCCAAGTTAAACTACGGTTTGGCTGAAATTGACTGGGAGAATCAAGAAATAACCTTTCAAATCAAAGGGGAGGGTGGTGCAAACTTCGATAATCTGCTTATTCCTTTTTCAAAAAATTAATTAATAATAACATGTTCAAAAGACGAGAATTTCTGAAATCACTGGGCTTGAGTTCTGCAGCTTGGCTTTCTTTGGGTACATCTGTATTAGCTGACCCCCTTCCTTCCAGGAAGCTTTTGAATCCATTTTCAGCCATACGATTGAGAGGCAAGGTAAGTGCGAGTGGAAAGGGGCTTTCCGGCGTAGCCGTGTCTGATGGTCGTACTATTGTGCTTACTGATGGAAATGGTGAATATGAGTTGATTTCTTCCAATGATCGGGAGTTTGTTTTCCTTTCTATTCCTTCGGGATATCAGATCGAGAAGCAGGCAAATGGATCTGCTGCTTTCTTTCAGCGAATCAATCCCAACCAAGGAGAGCAATTGCTTTCTTTTAGTTTAGTGCCTAATGCTGCGTCGGACGAAAACCATCATTTTCTTTTGCTTTCAGACACGCAGATTCAAGATGATTATGAAGCAGGACAAATGCTCAGTACAAGCATTCCGGATGTCCAGCAAACGATTGCTAGGCTAAATGACGCCAATATTTTCGGGATTGGTTGTGGGGATTTGGTCAATGATCGATTGGAACTTTTCAAAGAATACAATCAGGGTATAGCAGCAACGGGTATTCCTTTCTTTCAGGTCATCGGCAACCACGATATGAATTTTGGGGTGCGATCAGATGAGGGAACGGCGAAGACTTTCAAAGGTCATTTTGGCCCTACTTATTACTCCTGGAATCGGGGAGAGGTTCATTATGTGGTTTTGGATGATGTGTTTTACCTCGGAGTTGGCACCAAATACATCGGCTATATTCCGGAGGAGCAATTGGCTTGGCTAGAGCAGGATTTGGCTTTGGTCGAAAAAGGAAAAACTGTGGTTGTTTCCTTGCATATTCCCACCTACACAGGAGCAGTGCAGCGCTATCCAGACCGGGATACCTTGGGAGGTACCGTAAGTAATCGAGAGCATCTTTATCGATTATTGGAAGGTTACAATGCTCATATTTTATCAGGACATACCCATTTTAATGATAATATGATCATGGGGCATGTCTATGAGCATTGTCATGGTACTGTATGTGGGGCCTGGTGGTCAGGGCCAATTTGTTTTGATGGCACGCCTAGCGGTTATGCGATTTATGAGGCAAAGGGATCCGAACTAAAATGGCACTACAAGGGAACAGGCTTGAGCGATGAGGAACAATTTAGGGTTTACCCAAAAGGTTATCATTCGGATTTTCAGGATTTTGTTTCTGTGAATTGCTGGAATTATGATCCGGCTTGGGAGCTCAGCTGGTATGAAAATGGAATAAAGGTGGGTTCTCCTGAGAAGATTATGGCAAAAGATCCTTGGAGTATGGAATTGCATAGCGGACCGGAATTACCTGCTAGACGCAAATGGGTAGAGCCTCAATTGAATGATCACATGTTCTTCTTCCAACCTAGAAATTCTGAGAATCTGGTTTTTGAAGCTAAGGATCGTTTTGGGCGTGTGTATTCGAAGAAAGTGGAAGGATAAAGGTGAAGATTGCGTGTAAAGGTTTTTTCGTTATTGGAAGCCCTACTTCGTGGAGATATATCTTAATTAATTCTAGGACTGATGGTTTGGTTTCTAAGGTGCGGTGGGCCGTCGCAGCCGCGAGCCATGCGTTGGCAAT
>LJXT01000173.1 GCA_001314815.1 Algoriphagus marincola HL-49 | reverse complement strand
TAAAATCAATAACAGACCCGTTAGAAAGTTTAATTACCTTAGTCCAATCCAAAAACTCAAACAAAAATTAGGTGTTGCACTTATAAGTTGAACACGGCTCTTTCTTTAAAACAAAAAATAACCTATTATTTTCAGCATCAAAAGCTGAAATAGTCTTTCCGAAAGTCAAGTTAAATTGAATTTTATATCCATAGTCAAGAAATTGATCCGTTGAATCAATAGTCAAATCCTCTAATCGGATTTTATTTACCTCTCCTTTATTATCCAAATGAATGATTTGATTTGGATTAAAGATAAAAAGCCCGCTTTTAGAATAGATAAAGCCTTGCATGTCTGAGACTTCAAATCGATCCTCATCTACAAAAGATATAAACTCCTCAGGTACTACTTCACCTTGGCTAAATCTGACAATTGTCCTTGTAAATTCATCAAAAACATACATTCCACTTGAATCGGTGAAGAAAAAAAAGGGTTTTGAGGATGAAACTCCAATCTGATCAATTGGTAACGTTATTTTCTCAAACTCAATTATAAACGGTCTTTTAGTATCAGAATTACAAGAAATACAAAAAACCAAAACAAGGAGGGAAAATACTTTCATCAATTTAAAGATGTCTAACGTTAGTTCCAGAAAACTATATTGGAAATTAATTTTACACATAAGGAATTAAGGAGGGGGATAAACGACCTGATTTTTAAATGAAATATTTTCCCAAAAACTCTCTCAACCCCATCGCCCTCACTTTTTCCGAAAGCGGATAGCTATCCGAAATTCGACAAATAATTAGCCCATTTTCAGCACCGGTATCTTCCATACTTATCTGCATGCCTTTACTGAGTTTGGGCGAAAGGGTATTTTTTATCTCAATGGCGGTTTTGACCACCCCATTTTTCACCAATAGCAAGTCACACTCTGCTCCCTGATGGGTTCGGTAGAAGAAGTACTCATAGTCCTCTTTCAGCGTGGCAATTATCTGCTCGATCACAAATCCTTCCCAACTCGGCCCAATCAAGAGTTGATTGATCAGGGAATCCATGCTAGTCACTCCGGTGAGAGAATGTAATAAGCCCGTATCGCGAATAAACACCTTTGGAGACTTGACCAGCCGCTTCTTGATATTTTGGTGAAAAGGAGCCAAGACCCGAATCATAAAGGATCCTTCGAGAAACTCTAGGTATCGATTGACCGTCGGCCGGGTGATACCGAGTGCCCTTGCAAAACTTTCCGCATTCCAAATTCCGCCTTGTGCATTGGCTAGCATCATCCAAAAGCGCTCCACCAGCCGGGGATCGGTACTGAGTCCTATTTGTGCCAAATCTCTTTCCAGATAGGTCTTGATAAAATTTTGCCTCCAAATCCAGGATTCCCTTTCAGTCTTGGCCAAAAAAGAAAGTGGGAAACCACCACGAATCCACAGTTTTTCAAATTCGTCACTCTCAACTTCTCCAAGATAAAATGGAGTCAGCTCCAAATATCCAATCCGACCGGCCAAAGAATCTGCACTTTTGCGAATCAGTTCCGGAGAAGCCGATCCCAACAGAATAAACCGTCCGGGCTCTCGCTGCTCGTCGATCAGACTGCGAAGCTCGGCAAAAAGCTCAGGCATGAGTTGGATCTCATCGAGAATAACCGTTTTATCCGCATGGGCTTTCAGAAAAAGCTCGGTATCGACCAATTTTGCCCGATCAGAAGCCTTCTCGAGATCCAGATAGAGGCTGTCTTTTTCAAGTTTTAGGTTTTTGACCAGGGTCGTCTTTCCCACTTGCCTTGGACCCAACAGGCCTACAGCAGGGAAAATGGAAAGATATTCCTGTAGAAGAGAGAAGATACCACGATCTTTTACCATGAAAATCGAAAGTTAAATTTACGTATTTCATGGTAAATTTAGATAATAAACTCAAGATTCAAAATCAATTTACCATGAAAATCGAAAGTTGTATTTACGATTTTCATGGTAAATTACTTTTCAAAACATCAATCCGAGCTACTACCAGTCTCAATTGATCAATAAAAAATCCCGCCTCTTTGGAAGCGGGATCTAGGTTAAGGTTAGTGGATAATAAGCTTAACTTTCTGTAATAGTATTCAATTTGGCTAAGAAACTGTTGTAGTATTGTCTTCCTACTTGCACCACAGCTCCCGATTTTAGGTTGATATCTTTGGTATTGAAGCTTTCGATCTGTCCTAGTTGTACGATAAAGGACTTCTGCACTCGGAGAAAAAGATGGGATGGAAGTATCTCCTCGATCTCTTTCATGGATTTGCGGATATGGTAGTCCCGGTTTTTAGTGAAGATCGTAACCATATTACCATTAGCCTCCACATAATATACCTCTTCGTAGGGCACTCGCTCGAAGGCATTGTCCGCTTTGATAAATACCGCATCAGTGACCAAAAAAGGACTTTCTGTTCCTGTCTTTACTGCAGCTACTTCTGGAGCAGGCTTCGTGCGCTTGTTGTAAAGCACAATTTCAACAATGGCATGAATATCATTGGTGTTGAAAGGCTTCACTATAAATCCTGCCGGAGAAATTCGCTTGGCGCGCTCGATGATAGTAGGGTCACTGTAGGAAGTCACAAACACTAAAGGGGCATCGACCATCTGCTTGACAATCTCTCCGAGCTCGATGCCATCCTTATCACCTTTGAGCTTGATATCCATAAATATCAGGTCAGGTCTGTACTTCTTGATGACCTTGATACACTGATTGGCTGAGTTGGCGATGTCTATGTTGACGTAGCCTAATAGTTCGAGAATTTCCTGGATATTTTCCGCAATACTGGGATCATCCTCGACTATGAGTATCCGCTCTTCTTTCATAATTGATAATCAAGCTTTAATGGACAAAAGGGTAATTAGAATGAAATAATGTTTAATTTTTCACTAATTACAACATTTAATTTTGTAAATCAAATGCTTTTTTTTGCCTATGAAATATTTTAAAGACTCATCATCTCTTTAAAACGTGCTGCTTGACGTCTACTGACTTCAATTCGGTCGCCTCCTCTAAGCGTCACCACTAAGCCACCATTAAACCATGGCTCTATCCCTTCAACCCATCCCAGATTGATGATATGCTTTCGGCTGGCTCTAAAAAACGACTTCTCATCCAATCGCTCATCCAAGGCATTCAGGGACTTATGGATCATCGGTTTGAAATTTTCAAAGTAGACTTTAATGTAGTTTCCGTCAGATTCGAAAAGCCGAACATTCGATAATCTGACAAACCAGCATCGATCTCCATCCTTAACGAAGACCTGATCTTCCAAGGTGAGTTTCTTGGATTGAAAGGGATTAGGCTCAGAATTGCTAGTAACTCCTTCGATTTTACTACTCAACTTCGAAATCGCTTCTTCCAAGCGCTTTGGCTCAATAGGCTTGAGCAAATAATCCAATGCATTGACTTGAAAAGCCTTCAGCGCATACTCATCGTATGCAGTGGTGAATATCACATGTGGCACAGCATCCAGTTCTTCCAGCAAATCAAATCCGGTTTTTTCCGGCATCTGTATATCTAGAAAAATCACATCCGGCTGAAGGGATTCTATTTTCTCCTTGGCATCATCCACGTTGACTGCCTCTCCTACAACTTCGACGGATTCGAGTTGGTTGAGTAGGTTGATCAGCTCCTTTCGTGCCAATCTTTCATCATCTATTACAATGGCTCTCATAATGTATGTGTTTATGTTTCGAAGGTAACTCTTTGTTTGGGTATTTTAATTTCAGTAATCACGAATTCATTTTCCGAATTGAATATTCGGAAACTGGCCCGGTCTCCATATATCAGCTTCAATCGCTCCACGGTATTACTCAGACCATGACCACCGCCTGCCTTGGGTTTCAGGCTGGGAGGAGTGTGTAGGTGGCCGCTATTTTTCACCTGAATATACAAATCATCCTCCAGACCTTCCCGACACTTAATTTCGATCAGTCCACCTTTGACCAGATTAGAAATCCCATGCTTGATCGCATTTTCTACAATAGTCTGAAGCATCATAGGGGGCAATTTGTAGGAATAAGCCTCATCTTCAATCTTGTAGACTACTTGCAGCCGCTCTTCAAAGCGGATGGATTCGAGCATCAGGTAATCCCTAACTGTATTAAGCTCATCTTCAAAATCGATGGTTTGCTTTTTGTCCATCATCAGGGAAAAGCGCAAGATATTTGAAATGCGGGTGATGGCATTTTTGGCTTTATCCGGATCCTCATCTACCAGAGCCCGAACCGAATTGAGCGCATTGAAGATAAAATGTGGATTCAGCTGACTTTTAAGATGATTGAGGCGGATTTGGTTGATTCGAGCCTCATACTTCAAACTAGTATTGTAATTGTCCAGAAAATGGAACAAGAAGTAAAGCAGAAACCATAGCGCATAGAAGAGAAATGCGATGAAAAGTCCTGCCAAAATCAGCAGGACTTCAAAATCCTCTTCCGGATTGAGTGTGCCAAATACCAGACTGATCAGGATTTGAGCAATGATATTTACAAAACTCAAGGCCAACATCGCCAGAACTGACTGAAGAATCAACCGAGGAAATTTCAGTTGAAACCAATTGTAGCGCTTAATGATGAATCGAAAGAAGTGTGTGGCAAACAAATTGAAAGCTGCCAAAACCAGGAGACCCAAAATCTGCACCGGTCCAATCCCTGTGGCGGACAGTGATCCCAAGGCTATCTGAACTAAGGCAATACTACCCCAGCCGAGTATTTGCAATAACCAATATAAAACGGTGCGATTCATCCAATCTCAAATATAAATGAAGCGCGTGAAGGGTCTTTTCATATTTTGATAAAAGGAAGAATCAACTGATTGTCTCCACTATCAGAGATTTAACTCCTCCTTTAAGAATTTACCCGTGTAGCTTTCAGGATGAGCAGCTACTTTTTCGGGGGTTCCTTCTACTAAAATACGACCTCCCTGATCTCCACCTTCAGGTCCTAGATCTACGATGTAGTCCGCAACTTTGATCACATCCAGATTGTGCTCAATAATGAGCACGGTATTGCCCTTCTCTACTAACTTTTGAAGAACCTCCATCAACATTTCTATGTCCTGAAAGTGCAAGCCAGTCGTAGGTTCGTCCAGGATATAAAAGGTCTTTCCGGTATCTTTTTTGGAAAGCTCGGTGGCTAATTTTACCCGCTGTGCCTCTCCGCCGGATAAAGTAGTAGCATGCTGCCCCAAAGTAATGTAACCCAAGCCTACATCTTTTAGGGTTCTGATTTTCCTGAGGATTTTTGGTTGATTCTCAAAAAAGTCCACGGCCTGCTCCACGGTCATATCTAATACATCCGAAATAGATTTGCCTTTGAATCGAACTTCCAAAGTCTCTCGGTTGTAGCGTTTTCCTTTGCAGGTCTCACATGGAATATGTACGTCCGGCAAGAAGTCCATCTCGATCAGTTTCATTCCTGCTCCTTCACAGTCTTCACATCTCCCCCCTTTGACATTGAAAGAAAAACGACCGGGTTTGTAGCCTCTGATTTTCGCTTCGGGCAGCTCAGTAAAAAGCGTTCTGATGTCTGAGAAAACTCCCGTATATGTGGCCGGATTTGAACGAGGAGTACGTCCGATCGGCGATTGATCCACCTCGATTACCTTATCCAAATGCTCTAGTCCCGCAATTTTCTTATACGGCATCGGCTCTTTTTTGGAACTGTAAAATTCCTGCCGGAGAATTGGGTACAGTGTCTCATGGATCAATGTACTTTTCCCACTTCCAGACACTCCAGTAATCAGGGTCAAAGTCCCCAATGGAATATTCAAATCAATATTTTTGAGGTTGTTTCCCGAGGCACCGGTCAATTTTAGAGATTCGCCTTTTCCTTTTCTCCTTTGCTCTGGAATTGGCAGGCCTAGCTTTCCTTTGAGATAGTCAGCAGTCACTCCTCCTTGATTTAGGATTTCATCCGGATTTCCAGCTGCCACCACATGCCCCCCATGTCTTCCCGCACCTGGACCCATGTCCAATACAAAATCTGAAGCAAGCATCATATCTTTATCATGCTCTACCACAAGCACTGAATTGCCCAAGTC
>LJXT01000172.1 GCA_001314815.1 Algoriphagus marincola HL-49 | reverse complement strand
AACAGAAGGAATTAGGAGTTTACCCGAATTTACAGTATCCTCTCCCAACCCAGTTCAGGACGGGGTTTATAAAGCAAGAAGAGAATTTGCTACCGCTGCCCTTGGAGTGACAAAAGACGCTACAGGTAAAGTTGGAGTCGGAGCCACTGCAGCGGGACTTGTAGTGGCTCCATTTGTCCCAATTGCTGGTGCTGGATTAATAGGAGTAGGCGAAACGATGTCAGGTATTTCAAGTGCTGCAAGCGGGTTGCTGAATCTAATGCAAGGAAATGTGCAAGGGGTAGTTACTGATATGGTTATGGTTGGTATTGGTAATCAAGGTGCTAGAGGGCTTAATAATATGCTCGAAAGAGAAGTGATTGGGGCAACTGATGAAATTATCCTTAGAGCTACTCAAAATACTAGTCTCGAAATCACAGGGCAAATAGTAATTCCAGCTTTACAAAAGAAGAAGAAGAAATGAAATTTTTAGGAATATTATTAATTTTCATTGGAATATTGTTTTTGTATCAGACAATCAAATTTCCTGTTAGAGAGGATTATGGGGCGATAAATTTTAAGGGCTACATTGCCGGAATTGGGTTTGTAGTGATTGGAATTTACCTATTATTCTCTAGTTAATGTATTCTTGTTTGGTTGAACCGAGTGTTCCAATATCCACACAAATCAAAAAGGGAAAAAGCCCGAGCAATCGGGCTTTTTTGCTTTACAGTGCGGCGACGTTTTTCTGGAAGAAGTCTTTGAATTTTTTGTTGGTGAGCATCTTGTCGATCAGCTTGAAGATGGTCTGTCTGTCCTCGTCCTCCAATTGCTAGATTAGCCTGAGCTGTTCTCCTGCTGTCTTGTCCTCGATGACGACCTCGGATGGGATATCCCCGTCGTATGCGAGTATCTGGTCGGTGGTCATGTTGAAAAGCTGTGCCGCTTTGTAGAGTTCATCCACGGTGATTGCCTTGGTTCCCTTTTCTATTTTGCTGCATGCCGACTTGTCCACCCCGATATGGGTGGCGACATCGATCTGTTTGAGGCCTTTCTCCTCCCTGATTTACCTTTGAAAGCAATGTTCTTTGGATTATGAGGGATGAGAACCCTCGGGTTCGAAATCGACCGAAGGAAGATTCGCGAGAGGCTGTGCGGAATGACCGAGCGTATGAGCAATCACTTCCTCTCTGCAAAGTAAGCCTTTTCGCAACGCGGAAGGGCTTACTTTTCTGGATAGCCAAACGAGCTGTATAGGCTTGATTCTCCGCTACATTAATGCAAGATCGAAAAAGCATAAAAAAAGACTCCAAGAGTTTCAGAGTCTTTTTTTGTTAGATAGCAAGTCTAATTATTTATCAATTGATCCGACGACTCTCTTCATAAAACCATTCAGTGCATCTTTCTTTGAGGTACCGGAAGCGATATCCTTATGTACTTCAATGGCGCCGTACAGATTCGAGATCAATTCTCCAATTACATCCAGTTCATCGTCTTTCAACGAAGGTATTTCCGTAATGGATTCAAGCGTTTCGATTGTTTCCTCAATGAAATCCACGTCTCTGTCTTGTATGAATTCCGTCAGATGCTTAATTATTGGTAATTTCATTTACAAAGCCTTTGAGCACCTCGAATTTATTCGTTTGCACCTGCTTCAACAACTCTTGCTTACTGAAAGAAGCAAAAGTGGGTAAATTGTCCACGTTGGCAAGTTTTCTTGAGTTTGGGAACTTCTCAGCATCTGCGATGATGAATTTCACCCCGGGATTTTCAGCAGCCAATTTTTTCATTTTTGGCTTCATGATTCGGCAGTTTCCACACCAGCTCGCTGAGTACTGAACTACAGCATTGTCCGCCTCTGCCAACAACTCGTTAAGATTGTCTTCTGTTAATTCTGTGATCATTTTAGTTTACGTTTGTCTTTAAATAATTCGCAATACCTTCTCTATCAGCTTTCATAGCTTCTTTGCCATCTTCCCAGTTGGCCGGGCAAACTTCACCTTTCTCCTGCACATGGGTATAAGCATCGATTAATCGTAGAAATTCATTTACATTCCTGCCAAGAGGCATGTGATTGATTCCTTCATGGAATACTGTACCTTCTTCATCAATAAGATAAGTAGCTCGATAGGTTACATTGTCTCCTTCAAGCAATTCGATTCCCTGCTCCTCATCATATTTTGAGTCTGTGATGTCCAGAATTCCTAGGGCATTTGCTAGATTTCTGTTGCTGTCGGCAAGAAGATTGTAAGTAACCCCTTCAATGCCGCCATTGTCTTTTTCAGTGTTTAACCAGGCAAAATGAACCTCTGGAGTATCGCACGAAGCACCGATTACGATCGTGTTTCTTTTTTCGAACTCAGGAAGAGCGGCCTGAAATGCATGTAACTCCGTAGGACATACAAAGGTGAAATCTTTTGGGTACCAAAAAAGCAAGACCTTTTTCTTATTATCAATCGCTTCCTTTACCACATCGATTTTGATAGTATCGCCTAGTTCATTCATAGCGTTTACCGCAATACTTGGAAATCTTTTACCTACAATTGTCATTTTTTTTCGTTTAAGATTGAATACACGAAATTAACAAAGTCAAGACTTAATTGATTGAACAAATCGGAATATTATTAATGTATTTTTTCTATCAGAGATACATTATATCATTTATTTTTAAAATAACAACAATTAACAGAATATAATTTGTTTTAAATGATTTTTTAAATACAAAGAGTCTGGTTAAGGTTAAGAAACCGTATTTTCTTGCATTTTTTTCAAAAAAAATGGAATATTGTTAACATCGGTTTAAAAATTTGATGACTTGATTTTAAATTTGGAAAAATTTAGCTCGGTTTCTAACTATTTTATAACCAGGCATGTTTTCATCCAATGGCAAAAAGAACTCAAATAGAGGATTTTAGAAAAATTGAAAAATCAGATGATCTTGAGCGTGTGGGAATGGACAAGCGATCCGGCAAAAGAGCCTCTAAGGAAAAGGCCAAGCGAAGAAATCGCCATTATACCAAAACGCTGATGAAACATCTCTCAAGGGATTTAGATCTTCAATGACGATATCCTTTCCAAGTGCCTCCATATCTATAAAAACTTCCCTTTTGGCATTCAGGAAGACATTTTGAACAGACAAAAATCCACTCTTTTCCTCTTTGCACCTGGATTCTAAACATGACATCCTGAGAAGATTTACAAATTGGGCAGGTTTTAGTCTTCATATTAGGGTTCCTGTTTTTTTGATGGCAACGGAATTTAAGTTCTGCTCTATAGGAGCTGATATTCATAGTTGTCTCTTCCTAAAAACATCTACAATTTATCTATGCCGGGAAAAAACACTTTTTTTCCTTCAGTTCAGAATTAATCCCCATAATCGATTTCAGTATAGCTTTCTTCCTCCATTCGCTTTTTCTTCTCATCCAGCAAATCCATGGTCACATTGACCTCAAAGGAAATCAGAATAATCAGGGAGGTGATGTATAGCCAAAGCATCAGGGCGATTAGCGTACCGATAGAGCCATACAACTTATTGTAACTGGCAAAATTGTTCAGGTAAAAAGTGAATCCATAGAAGGACAGGGTGATCAAGAGTCCTGCAATATTTGCACCGATGGAGAAAAAGTGCCACTTGTCATGCACGGCCGGAGCAAAGCGGAAGATGAAGGCCGAAGAAAAATAGAAAACTAAGAGTAAAACCAAGAATTTCAGCGAGTTGAAAAGGAAAATCATGAACTCAGAATTGAATACATGAAGCGTTTCTATCCGCTGAATGGCAATACTTCCAAATATCATGGTCGTACTGGCCACAATGATGGTTAGGACCAATATAAATACGATCAATACGGATATGCCCCTGCTTTTGAAAAAGCCTCGATTTTCATTCGTCTGGTAAACCGAATTGAAAGAACTCATCATCGAAATTACTCCTTGACTAGAAGCAAACAATGCAAAGAAAAATCCAAAAGAAAGTAGACTTTGGCGGGGTTTGGAGACAATGTCCGTGATGGTATTTTCCATTTCGTTGAAAATATCCCCGGGTACAATTTCTGTGATGAATCCCAGAATATTTTCAGTAGTCACCAAGGGGAAAAAGTGTTGAAGGTAGGGGATCAGATTGAGTAAAAACAGGAGCAAAGGAAAAAGAGCGACAAAGAAACTAAAAGCCATGGAGCCAGCCCGCTCGGTGATGTCATCCTTTTGCAATTGTTCGATAAAAAGTTTTCCGGTATCGTAGAGGTTTTTGTCAGGATTGCCAAAGTGAACCTTGCGCAACCTCAGAAGTTGCTCATGTGTGAATTTCTCTACTTGCTTGATTCGCTTTTTGACCACAATTGGACTTTACTTAAAAGTAAGGTTTCAATAAATCTAATAAATTCTTTGGGGGTCTGGTAGGTTGATGATTCTCTTTTTTCAAAAAAGCCAGAACTGTCCAGCCTTCTGTGATAAGCTCTCCTTGCTCATTGAGCACTTCATATTCAAAGCGGATTTTTACCCCCGGCATACTCGGAATTTTGGTGCGGATAGTCAGCTTTTCATCGTATTTGCCTGGTTTGATATATCGGAAGTGACTTTCCAAAACAGGCATCATGACCCCTTCCTCCTCCATTTTCCGATAGGAGAAACCGATCTGCCGCATAGCTTCTACTCGCCCCACTTCGAAATACATGGCATAATTGCCATAGTACACGTAGCTCATTTGATCAGTTTCGGCGTATCGAACGCGGATTTGCGTATCAGCTTGGTACATATTAAAATATTTTTGCCTGATTCAAAGCCGCCTGATAGCGTCTCGCATTGGCATTGTGCTGTGACAAGTTAGTCGCAAAGACGTGATAGCCTGAGAAATCTTCTTTGGCGCAGAAATACAGGTAATTATGGTCTTCTGCATTTAGTACCGCATCCAAAGCTGAAATATCCGGAAGATTAATCGGTCCGGGAGGAAGGCCTGCATATTTGTAGGTGTTGTATGGGCTGTCGGTTTCCTTGTGAACATTCAGGACGCGTTTGATGGAGAAATCCCCCATGGCAAATACCAGTGTAGGATCCGCTTGTAAGGGCATGCCAAGTCGAAGGCGATTGAGATACACCCCTGCTATTCGGTCGCGCTCGTCGTTTTTTTGGCTTTCTGCCTGTACGATACTCGCAAGCGTACTTACTTCTTTTTGGGAAAGCCCCAAAGCCTTAGCCTTTTCTTTCCGAGATTCCGTCCAAAAATTTTCATACTCCCGATACATTCGATCAAAAAGCGCCTCCGCGCTTGTATTCCACCATAATTCATAGGTATTAGGGATAAACATGCTCATGATGGTCTCCTCGTCGAAGTCAAACTTTCGGATGTAAACCGAGTCCTGTAGCAAGCCGAGAAACTGATCTGATTCGATTTCGAGATTACTGGTGATTTTTTCTGCCAAATCCTCCTTCGTCCGCACATTGTTGAATGTAATGCGGATAGGGGTTTGATCTCCTGATCGAAGCAGCCTGACCAATTGCAGGTTGGTCATTCGGGGCTTGATACTGTAAAGACCCGGCTTCACCAGCTCCTGATAGTCCAAGACCTTTGCAACAAAACCAAAGCTGACAGCATCGTTGAGGATTTTTTGATCGTAAAGCTGATTGGCCACATACTGGTAGTTGGCATTGCTGGGAATGCGAAATGCAATCGGCTGATCATTGTCACTTTCGACCAATACATTTGGGCTGAAAAAGACCTGATAGAAATAAAAGGTCATGGAAATACCCAACACCGAAAAGGTGATGATCAGGATGAGTAGTAATTTTTTCTTCTTATCGGCTAGCATGGCAGCAAAAATAGGAAAACACTTTATTTATCTCTCTGCTAACAGGCCTTGCTGGAGAAAAGTTGTCTGTCCTCATTTCAGAAAATCCAAAAAAGGTATGGTTAGACTAGCTTTCTCCGTGATATTTGGATTTACGTATTAAACGAAATTTGAATCATATGACCATTTCCGTTGCCTGCGCTATCATTTTAGCTGACCAAAAAGTACTGGCGGTCCGCAGGTCCGAAGATATGCCCTTGGCGGGTTATTGGGAATTTCCGGGAGGAAAGGTAGAGGAGGGTGAAAGTCCTGAAAGTTGCATTGTCCGGGAAATTGC
>LJXT01000171.1 GCA_001314815.1 Algoriphagus marincola HL-49 | reverse complement strand
TTTCCTCCCCTCCTAAAATTAACCGCGAATCCGGAGGCCAGTCCCGATATATCGGGATGAGGCCATTTTGAACTACTGGCATGATTGCGGATAATCATTAAATATATTTTTAAAACCCTTAAATAAAACATGCTAAGATTCCTCCCTAACTTCAATCTCCCCCATTTTTCAGCTATTTTGCGCTTTCATTGAAACCAGATCATCCTCACATCGTGTTTGATCATTCGTAATTCGTACTTTTGAAGACTTATGAAGTCGCATCAACTCAAACTTTACAATACCCTCAGCAGGGAAAAAGAAGAATTTCAAGCTATCAACCCGCCATTTGTAGGCATGTATGTCTGCGGTCCAACCGTCTACGGAGATGCTCATTTGGGACACGCCCGGCCTGCAGTCACTTTTGATACAGTCAATCGCTACCTGACTCATTTGGGTTACCGCGTGCGCTACGTTCGCAACATTACAGACGTAGGTCACCTGACTGGCGATGCGGATGAAGGTGAAGACAAAATCGCAAAAAAAGCCAAACTGGAGCAACTCGAACCCATGGAAGTAGCTCAGCAGTACACGGATACCTACCATCGGGATATGGCTGCTTTGAACACCTGGAAGCCGAGCATTGAACCTCGCGCGACCGGGCACATTCCCGAGCAAATCGCTTTGGTGGAAGCCATTCTTAAAGAAGGTTTGGCTTACGAAGTCAATGGATCGGTCTATTTTGATGTACTGAAATACAACGAGTCTTATAAATACGGGAAGCTTTCTGGCCGTGTCCTAGAAGAACTGATGAGTGGAAGCCGGGACTTGGACGGTCAGGGGGAAAAGCGGAATGCCGTAGACTTTGCACTTTGGAAAAATGCAGCACCCGAGCACTTGATGAAATGGGAGTCCCCTTGGGGAATCGGTTTCCCGGGTTGGCATCTGGAATGTACCGCGATGAGCTCCAAATATCTGGGCAATCAGTTTGATATTCACGGTGGTGGAATGGACCTGATGTTTCCGCATCATGAATGCGAAATCGCTCAGGGAAATGCCTGCAATCATCAGGACCCTGCCCGCTACTGGATGCACAATAACATGATTACAATCAACGGGCAGAAGATGGGGAAATCTTTGGGCAATTTCATCACGCTGCAAGAGCTTTTCAGCGGAAGTCATGACTTGCTCGAGCAAGCTTATAGCCCAATGACTATTCGCTATTTCATGCTGACAGCTCATTACCGCTCCACTTTGGACTTTTCCAATGAAGCACTGAAGGCAGCTCAGAAAGGCTATAAAAAGCTAATCAATGGACTTCGAATCGCCAGAATACTTGAATTCCAGCCAGAAAACGGAGTGGAATTGGACGAAAAGCAAATCCAGCAGATCGAATCCAGTATTGCAAATGCCTACAGAGCCATGGATGATGACTTCAACACAGCTCAAGCCATCGGCCACCTATTCAACCTATTGAAAAAGATCAATTCCATCTTCACGGGTCAGTTGAAAGCAGCAGCTCTAGGAGAAGCAGTTTTCCAAAAACTCAAGGAAACTTTCATCACATTCGTTGTGGACATTCTGGGTCTTATGGAAGAAAAAAGTGAAGTACAAGAACCTATGCTTGATCTTCTTTTGAAGCTCTATGGAGAGGCTAAAACAGCGAGAGATTACCAAAAAGTAGATGAAATTCGTGCTGGATTAAAATCTATGGGATTTGTAGTCAAAGATATGAAAGACAAGATAGACTGGGCATATGAAGAATAGAATCTGGATTTTGCTTTTGTTGGCATTTGCCTGGGCTTGTTCATCGGAAAAAACTACCGAAACCAAAGTTCCCGAGGTGGTAGTCAAGCCCTACCCTACCTTTAGTGCTGATTCGGCTTATGCCTTTATTGAAAAGCAGGTGAGTTTTGGCCCCCGAGTACCTGGTACCACGGGACACGCCAATACCAAAGCTTGGATCATCGATCAGCTTGAGTCTTGGAATTGGTCAGTTCAGACGCAGGACTTTCAGGCGAAAACCTATGATGGACTCACTTGGGACCTCAGCAATATCATTGCATCCTATAATCCTCAGGCTACCAAACGGATTCTTCTAGCAGCCCATTGGGATACCCGAAGAATTGCCGACAAAGATACCGAGCGAATCGATGAACCTATCGATGGTGCAAACGACGGCGGGTCAGGTGTGGGTGTTTTGATGGAAATAGCCCGAGTGATTGGTACCGGTGATCTCAAGCCGGATGTCGGCATAGACATCATCCTTTTTGACGGGGAAGATGATGGAGAACCGGAAAACTCTCGCATCAGGGATGATTCACAGATTTGGTGGTGTCTGGGGTCTCAACATTGGGCCAAAAACAAACATACACCAAACTACTCAGCCTATTACGGTATTTTGGTGGATCTAGTGGGTGCCAAGGGAGCTCGATTCTACCGGGAAGGCTACTCGAGACGCTATGCTTCCGGCATTCTCAAAAAAGTATGGGATCATGCTTCAGAATTGGGACATTCAGCCTTTTTCATCAATCAAGACTCTCCAGAGATCATGGATGATCATCTTTTCGTCAATGAATACGCACAGATACCCATGATCGACATTATTGAGTTTTCTCCGCAGTATGGTTTTGGACATTATCATCACACCCATCAGGACAGCATGGACTTGATTGACAGAAAACCACTCCAAGCCGTGGGGGAGACGGTTTTATTCACTGTTTTCCAAGAATAGTAGTTTTTTACTAAATCTTTGCAATATTGCTAATGCAAAAGGCTTTGAATTGCCGAAATTCAAACATTCCACAAGGGAATCGAGTATTCTAATTAATTTGCTGAACAAATCGATTTCCTAAAACCATTTGAATATGAAATCGAGCCTGCCTGAAGCAGACAGGCAAGACGCAAGCGGCACACAGAGGGATGATTATAATTGTGAGATTCTCCCGAAACAAGTTCGGGACAGGCTATGTGACCGCTTAAAGTCAAATTATAAACACATGAAATCGACACGATTAAAATAATCATTAAACACACAGCGAAATGCCCCGATATTTCGGGGTTAATCGTCATCCCGAAAGCTTTCGGGACTATCTGACCAATACAAGTCAAAATATAAACAGATGAAAAAAGGGCATCAGGTCACGATGAAAGAAATTGCCAAGAAATTGGGGGTTTCTGTATCTACCGTCTCTCGGGCACTAAAGGATTCTCCTGAGCTCCATGAAGAGACCAAGCGGAAGATCGTGGAAATGGCAAAGGAGATGAATTACCAGCCAAATTTATTGGCGCAAAGTCTCCGAATCAGTCGTACCAAAACCCTGGGCGTCATCGTACCTGAGATCACCTCCCACTTTTTTGCATCCTGCATTAGCGGTATTCAAGACCACGCTAACTCAAGAGGATACAATGTGATGATTTGTCAATCCAATGAATCCATCGATCAGGAAATTGCGAATATCAAAACGCTGGTAGCCTCCCAGGTCGACGCTTTATTGATTTCCCTCAGCCGAGAGACCAACCATTACGAGCATCTTTTTGAGCTTTATAATCGAGAAATCCCTTTTGTACTTTTCGATAGAGTCCAAGAGGATATCCCAGTTTCAAAGGTAACTTTCAACGATGCCGGAGGAGCCTATCAAGTAAGCAACCATTTGCTTGAGACAGGTTGTCGATCCATTGTGTATGTTTCAGGTCCTGAGGATCTATACATTTCCAAAAAACGAAAAGAAGGATACCTCAAAGCACTTCAAGAGTATGGAATGGAGGAAAATCCTGACTTCGTCAAAGTATCAGATTTGACCGAAAAAGACAATATTCGTATCGCTCAGGAAATTGCTGATATGGATCCCTTGCCCGATGCTGTATTTTGTATGATAGACCCTGTAGCCGTGGATGTATTGACCTATTGGAAAAGCATTGGCTTGAAAGTTCCCGAGCAGGTAGCATTGGCAGGCTTTACCAATAACCCCACCTCAGCTGTAGTGGAACCACCCTTGACAACTGTGTCCCAACCTGGATATGAGATGGGTAAGCTCGCTGTCAGTCACCTTTTGGATCAGTTGGACGGTTTGGCATCTGATGATCCTATTTCCATCGTTTTGGACACCACTTTGGTTCCTCGTAAATCTTCCCAAAAAACCGTCTAAACTTGTACTCCAATTTACTTGAGTTTTTCAAAAAGACTTTTGAGAGCAAGCCGATTATTGCCTTTGCCCCCGGCCGAATCAACCTGATCGGCGAGCATACCGATTATCAGGAAGGATTTGTGTTTCCAGCCGCAGTTCAATTTGGAATTTGGGTGGGCATTCAAAAAAATCAACTTCCCTACTGTCGCCTGTATTCCATGGATTTTGAGGAGGAATATACCTTTGACTGGAAGAGCTTTTCTCCAAAAAAAGGGCACTGGAGCACCTATGTAATGGGTTTTTTGGCACAATTGAAGCAGGCAGGTTATCCTATTGCAGGTTTTGACATGATGATTGGGGGCGATATTCCGGTGGGTGCCGGATTGTCTTCCTCGGCAGCTTTATCCGTTTCGATTGGAACTGCCCTATCTGAGTTATTCAAGCTTAACTTGAATCCTCTTTCGATCTCTAAATATGCCCAAAACTCCGAACACCAGTATGCTGGGGTAAACTGTGGGATTATGGATCCTTATGCTTCGGCCTTTGGAAAAAAAGACCGTGCCCTCTTATTAGACTGCAGAAGCAATCAGCATCAAGAAATCCCAATTGACCTTGGTGAATATTCCCTACTACTGGTCAATAGCAATGTGAAGCACGCTCTTGCAGACTCGGCTTACAATCAGCGGAGAGCTGCTTGTGAAGAAAGCGTTCAATTACTCCAAGCGCATTTCCCTGATATTCAAACTTTGAGGGACTTGAAAAATGAGAATCTGGATGAGATCGAGAAACTGCTCCCCTCTTCTCTTTTCCCAAAGGCCAAACATGTGATCACCGAATGCGAAAGAGTTCAGCTAGCCGCTAATTACCTAAAACAAGGTGATTTGAAAGCATTTGGAAAGCTAATCAATGAGTCTCATCGAAGCCTTAGCAGAGACTATGAGGTTTCCTGTCCTGAACTGGATTTCTTGGCAGAAAAAGCCTGGAATTTTCCGGGTGTTTTAGGGGCTAGAATGATGGGAGGAGGATTTGGTGGTTGTACCATCAATTTGATTAGGAAGAGCCAAATAAAAAATTTTCAAGAAAGAATAGACAATGAATATCTGGCTAGCTTTAATCGACATGCCACTTTTATATCCGTGGAAATCTCTTCCGGAGCCCATATCATTTTAGGACGTGATTAATCATTTCCCCTCTTTTTTCAATTTTCTACTTACCCCTTTTTATCCTTGAAAAAATCGGATCCCTGCATCGGGCTTGGATGAATTTTTAACTGAAAAAAATTATTGTATCAATTTGAATAAATAGAGCATTCCATCACCGAAATCCACCGAATTTCAGTTATTTAGCTCTTCAATTTTCAAAATTGTCTATTTTGACAAAAAATTATGATTACATGCATTTTAACAAAAACCTAAGAAACCTATTGACCCTATTCACCCTAATAGTGGTCGGCGGAATTCTCTTTAGCTCTTGCTCCAGAAAGCGAGAGGGTGCGCCAAAAGTATTGGTATTCCACAAGACTGCCGGATTCTATCATGAGTCTATCCCTGACGGGGTCGCAGCTATTCAAAAACTGGGAGCTGAGAATGGATTTGAGGTAGATGCTACCGATAATGCCGAAGACGTCAATGAAGAGAACCTTGAAAAATACGCTGCAGTCATCTGGCTAAGTACTACCGGCGATGTATTGAACCATTATCAGGAAGCTGATTTTGAGCGATACATTCAATCCGGGGGTGGCTATGTGGGTATCCACGCCGCAGCAGACACTGAGTATGAGTGGGGTTGGTATAATAAATTGGTCGGTGGCTATTTTGCTGATCATCCAGGCATCAATGACCCACATCCCAATGTACAGCCGGGAGTCATTACAAAAACTGCCGAAAAACATCCATCTGTTGACTTTTTGCCTGAATCTTGGGAGCGTACAGATGAGTGGTATTCCTACAAAAAAGTCAATCCAGACACGAAAAAACTGCTAATGCTGGACGAATCATCCTATCAGGGTGGGTTGGATATGGGTGAGCACCCGATCGCTTGGTATCATGATTTCGATG
>LJXT01000170.1 GCA_001314815.1 Algoriphagus marincola HL-49 | reverse complement strand
AAAGCTGCTCAATGGATCCGTTTTGATCAAAATCATTCAAATACAAACGAACAGGCTGCTCCTCAGATGCTTTGAATCGTGTATTGAGTCCCTGATTACCCAAAATCAAATCCGGCTTTTGATCCTTGTTGAGGTCAGCTACTTTGAGACTGCGGTACCAGCCTTTTTTACCTTCCATTTCAGGCATGATGATTTTCTCTAGCTTTCCACCTGTATTTCTGAAGAAGGTCGGTGCCATCCAGTCCCCGACAAGCACCAAATCTTCCTTTCCATCCCCATCCCAATCAAGCTTGGCGGCATCGGTGACCATCCCAATTTCCAGTAGTTCGGGAGCATAGTTTTGAGTCTGTTCTGTGAATTGCCCCTTACCATCATTGATCCAAATATGACTGCTGGCAGGAGCGCCATAGACGAAGGGAACCAAACGATCTCCGATAAACAAGTCCATGGCACCATCCTCATTGATGTCTATCGGGATGACTACTGAGCTGCTGCCGCGAAGGCTTTGCAAGCCACTATCTTCTGACTTCGTGAAGTTTCCTTTGCCATCGTTTAGGTAAAGCCGGTCTGCAAGATCCGAGGCATTGAGGGGGAATTCATTTCCACCGGAGCTGACTAGCAGATCCACAAATCCATCTCCATTGGCATCGAAAAATACGGCATCCGTATCTTCTGAATTTTTATCTGCCTCGAAAGCTGCCTGTGAACTAGCCTTAAAACTACCGGTTGAATTGGCCAGGAATAGCTGTCCTGCGGCATCTTTTGACCCTCCAAAGTAAAAGTCTTCCAGACCATCTCCATTCACATCAGCGGAGGCCATCGCAGGACCTTCGGTAGAAAACATGTGATAAGTCAGCCTATCCCGATCAAAGTCCACAAAGATATTTTCCCGGTGCTCGAAGGGGAGCTGATTTTTATTCTCTTTTTTAAAAGTCCCAAAATCAGAATCAGAAGAAGGACGGTCTTTGGCCTCTTCTGCATCTTGCCATTTTAGGGAAATCAATTGGTTGACCTCTTGATCCTTAAGGATGGTCTCCTGATTGTCCGGCCAAGTGACCCGGATTTCATCCAGTTTGGATATGCTTCCCAGTCCGATCGTGATTTTAGGATCGACGGAGGATTGAAAGCCCCGATTGGGCATTTGCTCCTGATAGAAAATCTCCTCTCCGGCTTTGATTTGTATTTGAGTTCCGATTGCATGGGTGTTTTTGCCTTTGCCTTCTAGCTGGATTTGGAGATAGTTGTTTTCGCTCAATAAGCTGTCGGCCTGATTGATAAAAAGCTGGGCAGGTCGATTCACATTGTTGATGACCAAATCTGGGTAGCCATCATTGTTAAGGTCTCCGTAAGCAGCCCCGTTGGAGTGGATGGGTTCTCCCAGCCCCCAGGCATCAGCTTGGTTGACAAATTTCAAGTCACCTTGGTTCTGATAGGCATAGTTTGGCACTGGAGTGATCGGAATGGGGTCGATCAAAGCCCGATAGTCCACTCCTTCTCCTGTGATGATTTTTACTTTGGTGTCTTCATCATCGATGAAGTTCAGGTAATCCAAGTCGGTAATGTCCTGATAGATGCCATTGGCAACGAAAAGATCCCGTTTGCCATCGCTATCCATGTCGAAAATCAAGGCTCCCCAACTCCAATCCGTAGCTTCTACATTGGCAAGTCGTCCGACTTCGCTGAAGGTTCCGTCCCCATTGTTCAAATGGAGCATATTTCTCGAAAACTGATAATGGTAGCCGTGGATTTTATTAAACTGAAACTTATCCCAGTTTTCGAAGGTGGTCACCTGCTTCAGCCGCTCCAGTGGCTCGGGAAGCATATCGGTGACAAATATGTCCAATAGCCCATCGCCATTGATATCTGCAATGTCTGCCCCCATGGAAGCTGCAGAAATGGATTGCATCGAGGATTCCAGGGATTCAGTGAAAGTGCCGTCCTGATTGTTGATATAGAGATAGTCCTTTTCAAAAAAATCATTGGAGATGAAAATGTCCGGCCAGGTATCCTGATTCACATCCCCAATGGTGATTCCTAGCCCAAAACCGATGACCGATCCGTAAATTCCCGCCTCTTCACTGACATCCGTGAAGCGGTCCCCATCGTTGCGAAAGAGTTTGTCCCCACCAACCGGATCGCGTTTGGGGCGTTCATTTTGCATTTTGTTGAAGCTGCCGATGGCCTGATAGCTATTGTTCAGAAGGTAGACGTCCAGGTCTCCATCTTTGTCATAGTCGAAAAATACGGCGTGTGTGGAGAACCCCTCATCGGCTAGGCCATATTTTTCGGCCTCTTCCGAGAAGCGCCCATTTCCCTGATTGATGAAAAGCTCATTTTGCTTATTGTCACCGGAAATATCCCCGGAGTTGCATACGTAGATATCAAGCAATCCATCACCATTGACATCGGCCATCGCAACACCCGTAGACCAAGCCCGGCTACCTGCTACCCCTGCCTGCTCAGTGACATCCTCAAATTTCAAATTTCCTCTATTGAGAAAGAGTTTGTTAGGGCCCAGATTGGCTGTAAGATAGATATCAAGTAGTCCATCCTGATTCACATCGCCCAAAGCGACACCACCTCCGTTATAATAATTTCGGTAAGTGAAAATATTGAAGTCCTCATCGAAGGATAAGTCATTACTGAAATCCACACCGGAGACTGTTGGGTCTATTTCCTGAAAAAGGGTAGGGTCCTTGTCCTCCTTTTGGGTACAGGAAAAAGCCAAGATTAAACTGAGTGCTATGCAAGAGTAATTTCTCATTCGTTTTCTTCTAGGCTTTTCAAAATAGTTAAATCAGCTATCTCAGCTCTCACCACGGAGAGGCTTTTTTTGAAAACCCGAACTCTGCGATTTCCATCGATCTTTACAAAGGCTATCAGGCTACGGTCTTCATTACTGACATCAAAGAATCCCGGTCCGTACCACTTTTCAAATTGAGCAACGACATCTTTCCGAAGATTTTCCACGCTCAGTTCTTCATTCCAGGGCGCCCATCCTTCGTAGGTGAATTCCACAGGCATGAGGTAGATCTTATCATCTTCAAACTTCGGGTAGAAGCGCATCTTTGCATCCTTTCCGGAAGGCAGGGTCACATTGTACTCAACGGAAAGCTCCGTAGGGCCATTGCTCAGTACTCCCTTTTTGTTCCATTCCCAGCAAGTCTCGAAAAAGTCCTTGCGAACCATACCCAATTCCAAATCCAGAAAGAGTTCATTATTAATCTCTCCTGAGGAAAGTTCCTCTTGCTCTATTTTTTGGTATTCGCTTTGGCAAGAAATCAAACCCGATAGCATGGTACAGCTAAGGACGAATCTTAAATAGAACCGGTTTATCATCATTTTTACTTACGATTAAATAGTGATTGTTTTGGACGGCTAGGATATCCCGGATTTCTCCCGGAATCGCCAATCCGCTTTCAGCAGGCATCATAGCCTCCCATTTTCCTGAATTATTTTTTTGTAAAACCCAGCCGTAAGAGCCCAATTGTGTGCCGAGCTCCGGTTTGATCCGGCTTTGATTACCTCCCAAAATGAGATAGGCGCCAGTAGCCGTTTCTAGGGAGTGAATTGCGTAGACCGGAGCCTGCTGAACTTCCTGCGGTAATTCCGACTTGGTAAACCCCTTTCCATTTTCATTTTTCCAAAGCGTTGTTTCCAGACTTTCAGCTTCCAAAATTAAGGAATTTGAAAGGGAATTCTCCGAAAAAAGCTCCTCCATGCTTTTATCCTGATAGTCCGAATAGCGGATCAGGTTTTTTCTGAGTGAAGGGATTTGCTTGAGAAGCGCGTTTTTCATGACCCAGGGAATGGATTTTTCCCCGTCAAACTCGCAGAGAATCGGATCCAAACTTCCATTTTGATCAAAGTCATTGATATACATCCGAAGCGTTGAACCGTTTTTGAAATGAAGTCGGGTATTCGTCCCATTGTTTCCGGCCAGTATTTCCGGGTATCCGTCCCCATCCAGGTCCTTGACCGATAGCCGATTCCAAAGTCCAGTGCTTTCTGCAATCCCAAATTCAGCACTGCGATTGGTGAATTTTTCATCCAACGAAAAGATCTGAATCGGCATCCATTCTCCCACGACTATTAACTCATTCATTCCATCTCCATCCAAGTCTGCCACTGCGCCATCAGTCAGCATTCCTAGACTGGAAATAGACTCTCCATACGATTCGGAGATATCTTTAAAGTTACCTTTCCCATCATTCTGCCATATTCCCAATCCCTCTGGTACTCCATACGCGAAAGGATGGGCACGGTATCCAAAGATCAAGTCCTCGTCACCATCTTGATCCAAATCATGGGCTAAAGCAAAAGCAGTGGGTCGGGAATCGAATCCTTGTTTGCTTAAAATGAACTCGCCATGTTCGTTTTGGATGAAAAGCTGATCACGATATTGAGGACTGCGTGCAGGGAATTCTATTCCTCCTGACCATGTGAGTAAATCTTGCCGTCCATCTCCGTTGGCATCGAAAAATGCAGCTCCTACGATTTCCATTTCTGGATTTTGCCCTACCAATCGCTCACTTTCGTCCTTGGTTTTTCCAGCCTGATCTATTCTGAATAGTTGGGAAGGATAGCCCTTTGCTCCCGGAAGAAAAATCAGCGATTCATCCGCTTCCGGAGTGTATGCTATTCTCGGGCCTTCGTTACTGATGGACCAAAACCGAAGTCTATCTCGATCGAAATCCACAAAAGGACTCTCCTGATGCCGAATGCCTTCGGTAATGGATAGCTCTTCTAGTGGTGTTATAGGTTTTTGGTCTGTTTTGGACTGTGGATTGCTGCTATCCGATGGGGACAATTTGAGGTATTGATTGGCGGGAATATCTTTGAGAATGGTCTCGCTCAAGTCCGGCCAAATCACCTGGATTTCCTCGATGGAAGATTCATTTCCTAAGCCAAAGACCAAACGGGGATCTACTGAGGACATGTATCCCTTGACTGGATGGTATTCCTGAACTTGATCGCTTGTCTCGGTTTTGATCTTTACTTTCGCTCCAAAATATCCACTTAGATCCAAGCCTATAAAATTGCCCTGCTGCTGTTCTATGCTGGTATTCCGGTAGAGCCCCGGTGCATCATTGAGATTATTCACAACTAAATCCAAGTCCCCGTCATTATCCAGGTCACCATAGGCTGCTCCCGTGCTGAAGGTAGGCTGGTCCAATCCACTCCCTTCAGCCTGATTTTCAAAAGTCCAGTTGCCTTGGTTTTTGAACCAGAAATTACCCTGTGGGTTGGAGGGAAAGGCATCGATCATCTTGGTGACCAAAATGGAATCTGCCCGGTAGTCCTCGATCTTCTCCTGATTGTTCATGTAAAAATCCACGAAGTCAAAGTCAGTAAGGTCCTTCACGATGCCATTCGCTACGAAAACATCCTTCAAACCATCCAAGTCGGCATCAAAGATCAGAGCTCCCCAGCTCCAATCGGTAGCATGCACACCAGCCATTCGGGCTATCTCCGTAAACAAGGGTAAATCAGAATTGGGGTTTTTCCCCAAGTTTCTTTGGAGGGTGTTTCTAGTAAATTGTCGGTGGTAACCAGCCTTCAAATTCGACTGATACTTGTCCCATTCCTCAAAAGGTGTTTTGGTTTTGGCACGAGCCAAATCTGCCGGAAGCATCTCAGATACGAATATTTCGGGAAGTCCGTCGTTATTGAGGTCAGCAATATCCGCACCCATGGAGCCCATACTGATTTCGGGTAGGAGGTCGGTGAGAACCTCCCGGAAGGTCCCATCTTGATTATTGAGATAGAGGTAATCCCGTTCGAAAAAGTCATTGGAAACATACAAATCAGGCCAATGGTCCCCGTTGAGGTCGGCGACCGTCACACCCAGTCCGTAACCGATCACACTCCCGTAGATTCCTGCCTCCTCGCTGATATCGATGAACTTCCCTCCATCGTTTCTAAAAAGCTTATTCCCTCCTTCGGGGTCCCGGATTTCCCGCTGCCCTTGTCGAAGATCAAATACGCCTACTGATCGGGCAGAATTGCTCAGCAGATAGACATCCAGGTCGCCGTCTTTGTCAAAGTCAAAAAAAACGGCATGTTGGGAAAGCCCTACTTCATCCAGGCCATAAGCTTTTGCCTGGTTTTCAAATTGTAGATTTCCTAGATTGATATAGAGCTCATTGGCTCGGTTGGCACTTTGGAGCGGCCCGGATTTGCAAA
>LJXT01000169.1 GCA_001314815.1 Algoriphagus marincola HL-49 | reverse complement strand
AGCCACCTTCAATATCCGATGGGATAATCCTGGCGATACTGGCAATCTCTGGAAGGATCGAGCTCCCCATGTAGCCTCTTTGATTCAATTTCATAAAATAGGAATCATAGGGACGCAAGAAGGCCTGCAGCATCAAATCGAACAGCTGAGTAACTCCCTTGGGTTTGATTATTTGGGAGTAGGCAGGGATGATGGCGCTCAAAAAGGAGAATACACCGCCATTCTTTATGATGGATCTCAATATGAATTACTTAACCAAGGTACTTTTTGGCTATCTCCTACTCCAGAGGTCCCAAGCAAGGGTTGGGATGCCGCGCTTAATCGGATATGCTCCTGGGGGAAATTCAAAACCGCTAAGAAAGAGGAGTTTTACGTGTTCAATATCCACTACGACCATATCGGGCAGGAAGCCAGGGAAGAGAGCAGCAAATTAGTTGTTCAGAAAATTGAAGAAATCAATACCGAAAAGCTTCCGGTAGTTTTATTGGGTGATTTCAATGTTACACCAGATAATGCTGCCTACACCACCATTACCTCCTCTGATGGCTGGAAGGATGCCCGTTTAGTTTCCAAAACACCCTCCTACGGACCAGCCGGTACTTTCACCGGGTTTGATTGGGAAAAGATGCCTGATGGAATCATAGACCATATTTTCGTCAAAGGCCAGATTGAAGTATTCAGACATGGTATTCTAAGCGATAATTATGATAAAAAATACCCGTCTGATCACTTTCCTGTGATGGTTGAGGTCCAATTTTAAAATTTACGGCTTGTAAAGTTTTAAGTCAGTTCCTCGCTGAATCAATTCAAAATCACGATCAAATTCAAATATTGGGACTTTAAAGTGTATAGCAAAAACTGCGATTTGACAATCCATGCTTTTTCTAATGGAAATCCCTTTTGTTCTTAGAGAAAAAAACAAGTTTGCCGCTCGAAAGGCTAAGTCCTTGTAGGGTATATCCAGCCATATCAGCGCGTCTAAAAGGTCCCTCAATCTATCAAACTCGAACTCATCTTTTACCCCTTGGAGAATCTCC
Source organism: Algoriphagus marincola HL-49 (assembly GCA_001314815.1). Classification (GTDB taxonomy): domain Bacteria; phylum Bacteroidota; class Bacteroidia; order Cytophagales; family Cyclobacteriaceae; genus Algoriphagus; species Algoriphagus marincola_A. Next base: position 5,212 of record LJXT01000169.1, on the reverse strand, counting down.
TGATAAATCGGAGGACAAATGCATACTTGATTTTCCAATAAGAGTCGATTGATTTCCTCTCTGATTGATTCATTTCCACCCCTGAAAAAGGAAACCCAAACACTTGTATCAATTAAAACTCCGCTCATCAGGTTTCCCGCATTGATTCTAGGTCACCTTCCCAAGCGATTTTTCCTGCAAGAGACGCTAACTCTCTTCTTTTCAGCTCATTGAGATATGACTTCAAAGCTTTATTAACAATATTCTTTTTTGTCTTCAACTTTGAATGCAATTTTATTTCCTCAATTAATTTATCATCTATTTCAATATTCGTTCGTATCATCTCTGTCTTCATACACATATTTCCAACAAAAATATACACAAAAAATACCAAGAGCAAAAACTAAAATCTCAAACTCTAAGACCTATTAGGAATTCATAATACTCTCAATTTCCTCCGCTTCAATCGGGATATTCCGCATCAAATCGAAGTAGCCATTTTCATTGATGACGATGTTATTCTCCAAACGCACCCCCAGATTTTCTGCAGGAATGTAGATCCCCGGCTCAACCGTAAATACCATTCCCGGTGTAATCGGGCCATGCATCGTACCCACATCGTGCACATCCAAACCCAAATGATGGGAAGTGCCATGCATAAAATACTTTTTGTAGGCTGGCCATTTTGGATCTTGGTTTTTCACATCGGTCTGATCGATTAGACCAAGCCCAATCAATTCGGATTGCATGATGAGCCCTACTTCCTTATGATAGTCTTGAATGTTAGTCCCCGGTCTCAGAATATTCATCGCTTCTCGCTGCACACGAAGCACCGCATCGTAAACAGCTTTTTGACGCTCTATAAATTTACCATTTACAGGAATAGTCCGAGTCATATCTGCGTTGTAGTTGCCATACTCCGCCCCCACATCCATCAGCAATAAGTCGCCGTCATGACAAGGGCGGCTATTCTCGATATAATGCAAGACACATGCATTGGCACCCGAGGCGATGATCGGCTCATAAGCAAAGCCCTTGCTTCGGTTTCTCACAAATTCATGCAAGTACTCCGCTTCAATCTCAAACTCAGTCACTCCGGGCTTCACGAATTTTAAAATTCTTCGAAATCCTTTCTCTGTAATATCACAGGCAATTTGGAGTTGATCGATTTCAGCCTGCTCCTTGACGCCACGGAGTTCATGCATAATCGGAGCCAGTCGCTCATACTCATGAAGCGGAAATCGCTCCTTGCAAGACTTAATAAATCGGGCATCGCGAGTCTCTACCACCACTCCCGCACGGAGATGCTCATTCGTATTAAGGTAAACGCGCCCCGAAAGCGCCATTACTGAATTGAAGATTTGATCAAAATCCGAGAGCCAATGAATGTTCTTAATTCCCGAAGCTGCTTCTGCTTCTTCTTTGGTGTATTTATGCCCTTCCCAAACCGCGATGTGCTCGTTTGTCTCCCGTAGGAAAAGTACCTCCCTCCAAGCTGGATTGGGGCAGTCGGGTGCAATCAGCAGAATCGTCTCTTCCTGATCGATTCCGCAGAGATAAAAAAGATCATTGTTTTGTCGAAAACGCATCGTGCCATCAGCGTTGGTTGGCATGATGTCGTTCGAATTGAAAATTGCGACCGAATCTTTGGCTAGTTTTTGAGCCAGTTTTTGTCTATTTCGAATGTAAAGCTCCGCGGAAAGTGGTTGGTATTTCATTGTCTATCTTTTATTTTTTTGATCAAAGGGATTTTCAGAATTAGCTCAGTAAAAGCAGAATCTGGGATAATTATCTTTGTTTTGAAACAAGACCGGGATAGAAATTTGTTTTCTTTGTGTTACCGGAAATTGAAATTGAAACAAACTTCTCAGGAATCCAAGTTTGTTTAGAAATCTTGGTTTTTGGTTTTCAAAATTATTTATGCATCAGATAAAAGAGCTTGCAAACGGCATTCGGATCGTTCATCAGGAAGTCTCTCATACGCGCTTGGTCCACTGTGGATTTGTACTCAATATTGGCAGCCGAGATGAGACCAAGGAGCAGGAAGGTTTGGCTCATTTCTGGGAACACATGGCCTTCAAGGGGACCAAAAGACGAAAAACCTTTCACATCCTTAATCGCTTAGAGTCCCTCGGTGGAGAGCTCAATGCCTACACAACCAAAGAAAAAATCTGCTTTTACGCCTCGGTTCTGAAAGACCATTACTCCAAAGCTGCCGAACTGCTCTTTGATATCACTTTCAATTCAACCTTTCCTACCAAAGAAATCGAAAAAGAGCGACAGGTGATCTTGGAGGAAATGGCCATGTACCGAGATTCACCGGATGATTCTATTCAGGACGAACTCGACGCTTTGGTCTTTGATAATCATGCCCTAGGTCGAAATATCCTTGGAAGGGAAGAGACAGTGGGGCATTTCACCCAACAGGATTTCTTTGAGTTTATTGGGAGTCGCCTTGACACCTCCCAACTCGTTTTTTCCATTGTTGGAAACATTTCCTTTGCCAAAGCTTTGAAGATCATCGAAGGCCCACTTTCTGAAATCCCCTCCAAGCGGACTCTTTACCTTCGAAGTCCTTTCAAGGAATACCTACCTAAACTCGAAAGACTGAATCGGGATATTACGCAATCACTCTGTGGAATCGGAAGGCCCGCCTATTCTCAGCATGACCCAAGGAGATATAAACTTTACCTTTTGAACAATATCCTCGGCGGCCCGAGCATGAATAGCCGCTTGAATATGTCGCTTCGCGAAAAGCATGGGCTCGTGTATAGTATAGAGTCTACCTTCCAGCCTTTCTCAGATGTAGGCTTTTTTGGAATCTTTTTCGGCACAGAAGAAAAGACCCTTCCCAAAGCCAAAAAGCTGGTTCAGAAAGAACTCAAGCTACTTCGAGAAAAAAAACTCGGCAGCCTACAACTGCATATGGCCAAGGAGCAAGCAATCGGTCAGATGGCGATGGCGGAAGAAAACTACGCTGCTCTCATGTTGGTATTTGGGAAAAGCCTGATTGACCATGGCAAAATTGATCCTTTGGATAAGATTTTTGAGCAAATCAAGCAAACAACTGCCGAAGACCTACTCGAAATCGCGAATGAAATCCTAGACCCGGCACAATTAACCTCATTGACTTATTTACCCAATTGATCATGGAATTCATCGATCCAGAACTCCTAGAATATTGTGAAGCCCATACAAGTGAGGAAGACTCCCTTTTGAAAAGAATTACCCGGGAAACGCAGGCCAAAGTACTGATGCCTCGGATGCTTTCCGGTCAACTTCAGGGTAAATTTCTCGAGTTGATGGTCAAAATGCATCAACCGAAAACCGTATTGGAAATTGGCACTTACACCGGGTATTCGGCTATTTGCATGGCAAGAGGTCTATCTAATCGAGGCAAACTCATTACTTTGGATATCAATGATGAGTTGGAGAAAATGGTGAGGGGCTTTTTTGAAGAAAGTGGATTGAGTGCCCAAATCGACTACCGGCTTGGGAATGCGCTCGACTTGATTCCAAGTCTAGAGGGCGACTTTGATTTTGTATTTATAGATGCCGACAAGGAGAATTACCTGCCCTATTACCAGCTCGTGATTGACCGAGTATCGAAAGGTGGCGTCATCCTCGCCGATAATGTGCTTTGGTCGGGAAAAGTCCTTCCAAAGGGTCGAAAAAAACTGGATAAGGATACAGCTGCCCTGCTGGAATTCAACCGATTTGTACAAGAAGACCCACGAGTGGAAAATAGTCTTTTACCCATCCGGGATGGATTGATGCTAGCCAGAAAGCTTTAAAGAAATTTTAGGAATCATTTTTGCAGAAGCGTAGAAAGCAAAATCTTTACTGTCCCCATGAAGCTGATTTCTCGCATCATTTTTACCAAAATCCTCTTTATTAGCCTTTTTTCGAGTCTTTTTGCTCAAATCCCGCAGGTACCTGCTGAGATGGAATTTGCCGACCTTATTCTTCGGATCAATCCTCAAGCAAGAAGGGAAATCCAACTCGATGTGGACGCCCTTCATCGTAGCCCCAAGCATTTTCAGGTAAAATTGGATCGGTTCAATTTGTATCGCCCCATTATCGAACGGGAATTTAGGGCTGCAGGAGTACCGGAAGATCTCAAATATTTGGTCATTCAGGAAAGTGGATTGATTGCAGATGCTGTCTCTACATCCAATGCAGTTGGATTTTGGCAATTCAAACAAGGGACGGCTGAGGAAGTATCTATTCGGGTAGATAGGCAGGTAGATGAAAGGAAAAATATCGTCAACTCCTCTCGCGGAGCGGCTTTGTACTTGCGGGGGCATAATCGCACTTTTGACAATTGGATGGTATCCCTGATTGCCTACCAAATGGGTGCAGGAGGTGCCAAAGCTTATTTTGGTGATCGCTATCGGGGAAAACGCATCATCGATGTAGATCGAAATTCACACTGGTATTTCAAGAAATTCCTGGCGCATAAAGTTGCCTTCGGAGAACGGGTTTTCCAACTCACCAGTAATACCAATTCGCTGCGACTTGCAGAAGTGAAAGTAAATGGCCCTACAAGCTTGGATGCCTTGGCTAAAAAGTACAAGGTCAGTGAAGAACATTTGAAGGAAATGAACAAATGGACTTCCAACGGCAAGATCCCCGCTGGAGGCCCTTTTTACCTGGTTTTTTTGACGGATGATCAAATGGAACTCGAAACGGACATCAAGCCTAAAAGCCCCGCAAAAATCAGTAATACGGCCAAATCAAGTCCAACGTACAGCACGGCCGACTCCTATCCTCGCATCGCAGGCAATACCACCAAAGCTTCCCAAGCAGACCAAATCACTGTCAACAATCTCGATGGTGTCCAGGCGGCATCCAACACCGCACAAGATACCTTTGCTGAAAAGATCGGCATCAAAGAAAAGCGATTCCGTCGCTGGAATGACCTGGAGCCGGGTGAGCGAGTAGAAGCAGGTGAATATTATTACACACAAAAGAAAAAACCGAAAGCTGAGGTAGCTACTCACATCGTCCAACCGGGCGAAACCCTATGGAGTATTTCGCAAAAATACGGTATCAAACTTTCCTCTTTGAAAGCTAAAAACCGAATCCGAAGAGATCAGGATCTGAAGGCTGGAATGGTATTGAACCTCCAAGAACACCGAAAGCGCGGCAAGGAGATACCAGTAGTCCCAATTTCCAATACTTCAAAAAAAATCATTGCCAAAAATGAGCAACCTGCCAGTCAGCCAAAGTC
>LJXT01000168.1 GCA_001314815.1 Algoriphagus marincola HL-49 | reverse complement strand
CGTAATGGTCTCGGGTGCCGTTGTAGACGATTTCCCAGATTCGGTTGATTTGGCTGGCGTCTTGTCCGATGAGGGCAGGTTTTAACTCATTTTCCACGCAGCTCACAATGCTGGCGCAAGAGCCCGAGGAGCCAACAGCAGCTTTGGCCTCTCCAAAACCCTGAAGGCCTGTGTCTGTGGTCACTACCACCAAAGTCATGTCAAAATTAGTCAGTAGACCGTAGTCGGAGCGGTGTTGCTTTTCCTTTGGAATGGGGCAGCGAAGCCAGTATGCTTCAATATTGGCGATTTTCATTAAAGGAAAGGTTTGAGTTGTTCGATAGATCTTTTGGTCAGCATGGTATAAAAATCCTCAGTGACCGCTGTACTGCCGTGGTCTTGTAGGAATTTCAGCTGCTCGGGACTCAGACCTTCCGGTGCTTCATCGATGGAGTTTGGGTATGGATTGGCCGGAGTACGATCGATGGGTGGACAAAATTCTACAGAAAGCATCTTGTCATACTCGATTTCTTTGAGCGTAGCCATGATTTTTTCCCAATTTAACTTACCCATCCCCGGAGCCATTCGGTTATTATCAGCCACGTGGAAATTGACTAGTCTTGAACCTACCTGCCGGATCGTTTCAAACATATCAACTTCTTCGATATTCATGTGAAAAGTATCCAAACAGACGCCGCAATTGGGCCCGACTGCCTCTGCGAGTGCTAAAGCCTGCGCACCACGATTAATGAAATAGGTCTCAAATCTATTGATCGGTTCAATCCCAATTTGAAGTCCATTGGCTTCTGTGAATTCATAAACTTCTTTTACTCCTTCCACAGCCCATTCCCATTCTTCCTCCGGACGGGCATCGGGGATGATTTTACCTACCGTGGCAGGCACAAAGGAAATCACCTTACCTCCCAAATCGGCAACCAGCTGAGCGAGATCCAAGACATATTGCACAGATCGTTTTCGCTGATCGGGATCCTTGGCTAGTAGATTTCGCTCTTCCAGCATCAGGGTCACAGAACCCCAACACTTGATATTATATTTTTCTAAAAGCTCCTTGACTTGGCTGCTATCGTAGCTTTCGGGAGCTCCTTGAATTTCGAGATGGGTATATCCAAGAGCAGAAATCCGCTGAAGGGTGCTTTCTAAGGTTTCTGCCCGCATCCAGTTATGAATGGCTATTTGCATAAAAAAAGAGGTTTTGGTGTGTTTCGCTTTAAGTTAGTCGAAAATTTTGAAAAAGGGATTCCAAGCGATTGAATCAAGGCTTTAATCGTATGAGAGACGAAATTTTAAGGATGATTGGTAAGGCGTGAAGAAAGCGTTTTCTATTCCCCTTTCACATACTTTCTCCAGTTGTGCTGCTCCTTGAAACCCAATACTTCTCTGATCTTGCGGTTGGAAAACAAAGCTTCATGTTCTTCCATTTTCCATTTCAGCGGGACTCCGGGAAAGAAACGATCAGCGAGCTCTTTGCTAGGGATAACCGCTCCGTTGTGATCATTTCCTGCATTGAAAATTTCAAAACCCAAACCGTCTTTTTGGAGACAGAGATCCACGATTTGCCCTAAATCCCGTGCATCGATATAGCAGAATGCATTCCTTCTCCGGACCTCAGGATGCTTGAAATAGTGAGGGAAAAGTTCTTGGTACTCATGAGGCTCGATCACATTTCCGATACGCAAAGCATAGATATCAAAACCTGAGCGTCGCTGAAAGGCTCTTGCGGTTTGTTCATTGACCACCTTGGATAAGCCATAGCTATCCATCGGGTCCACATCGTATTCTTCATCTAGGGGCAAGTAATTGGGATTGGTCTTCCCATCAGAGAAACAAATACCATAAGTCGTCTCTGAGGAAGCAATGATGATCTTTTTTATACCCAGTTTGACTGCTGCCTCGATGACATTGTAAGTTCCAACAGCATTCACTCGGAAGGTTTCATTATCGGGATTGATCAGGATTCTGGCGACCGCCGCAAAATGGACCACCGCATCGAACTTGGGAACACCGGTTCCCGGCTCCAATTCATCAAAACCCGCATAGCTACTCATGGCATTGAACATTTGGCCCGAGTCGGTAATATCTGCAATAAGGTTATCCACTCCGGGATGATCTAGTGGTTTTAGGTCCACATTCATGACGCGATGACCCTGATCCAGGAGATAGGGAATGACATGCTTTCCGGCTTTTCCGGTTCCGCCGGTGAAGAAGATTCTTTTTGGGCTCATTTTTTTCGGATTTCAATTGAATGTAATCAAAGATAATTTTTCCTGACTTTTTAACACTAGCCATTTTGCCAAGTGAAACCATATCTTTTTGATCGGTAGGAGGCATTTTAGAGCTATTTGGATTTTGGTGGCTCTATTACCTGATTTTTATCATAAAATGACTTGATCTTGGCAAGACCTTTTGTCAGGAAGATTGGGGAATTTGGTACATAGAAAAAATTCTATGGCTCTACTGGATAAATTAGATACTCCCTTTTTCAGGGAAGTTGGTGAAATAGCTCGGTTTACGGGGCGATTTTTCCGTGAGGTGACCAAGCCTAAGCAGGAGTGGGAGGAGTTTGTAAACCAAAGCTATCACATTGGTTACAAAACTTTTACACTTGTCGGGATTACGGCCTTCATTATGGGCTTGGTTTTGACGATTCAGTCTCGACCTACCTTGGTGGAATTTGGGGCAGATGCCTTACTGCCATCCATGGTTTCGGTTTCTTTGGTCAGGGAAATAGCCCCTGTCATCACTGCCTTGATTTGTGCGGGAAAAATCGGCTCGGGAATAGGTGCAGAGCTAGGTTCTATGCGGGTGACCGAGCAAATTGATGCCATGGAAGTCTCGGGAACGAACCCATTCAAATATTTGGTGGTGACTCGGGTTTTGGCCTCGACTGTGATGGTACCGATTTTATCGAGTTTGGCTATTGCGATTTCACTCTATGGCGGGTATTTGGGAGCCAATCTCAAAGGGGATGTGAGTTGGTCATTGTATTGGTATCAAGCTTACAAAGCCTTGATTTACGGAGATTTTATACCTGCGATGGTCAAGACGATTTTCTTTGGATTTGCCATAGGAATTGTCGGTTGCTACAAGGGTTATAATTCCCAAAAAGGAACCGAAGGTGTCGGAAGGTCAGCTACCACGGCTGTGATAGTGGCTTCTCTTTTGGTGTTTATTCTTGATTTGATTGCGGTGCAAGTTGCGGATGTTCTAGGTCTTACCTGATGCCATGATACAGGACAAAGCAATAATCGAGGTGGATCGTTTGAACAAGTCTTTTGGACAGAATCATGTGTTGAGAGACTTTTCCCTTCAGCTTTCGGAAGGGGAGAATTTGGTGATATTGGGTAAGTCAGGGTCTGGAAAATCAGTTTTGATCAAATGCATCATTCGACTGATCGAACCGGATAGTGGCACGATTAACATTCTTGATCAGGATATCAGTTTGCTCGACCAAGATGAAATGGATCTGCTGCGGGCAGATGTGGGTTTTTTGTTTCAAAGCAATGCACTCTACGATTCGATGACGATTCGGCAAAATTTGGAATTTCCCCTCCGCCGTCATTGGACCAAGGAAGAGCGGGATCAAAAGGCCGAGTCTGCCGTCAAAGAGGCCCTCGAGGATGTAGGGCTTTTGCATACCATTGATATGATGCCCGCTGAGCTGTCGGGAGGCATGCGAAAGCGAATAGCCTTAGCACGGACGATCATTCTCCATCCAAAGGTGATCTTGTACGATGAACCTACTACCGGCTTGGATCCGATCACAGGAAGAGAGATCAGTGAATTGATGAATCGAATTCAGGAAAAATATAATACAGCCTCTATTATCATATCTCATGATATGAATTGTATCCGGATGACAGCCAATCGCGTCATTATGCTGATAGAAGGGAGAAATTATGCGGAAGGCACATTCGAAAATCTTATCAAAAACCAAGACCCCAAAGTGGGTGATTTCTTCGAAGGACTATGAGTACAGATAAAAAAATATCCAATGCCAAGCTAGGTGCGATTGTGCTTGCAGGCTTATTGTTTTTGGTCTTTTCGCTATACATGATCGGAAGGAATCAGAATATTTTGGGCAGGTCCATACACATTTATGTGGAGATGCAGGATGTAAATGGTCTTTTGCCGGGCAATAATGTCTTATACAAAGGAATGAACGTGGGTACTGTCAGTAATATCGATGTGGTGGATGAAAATACAATTCAGGTCGAACTTCTGGTCAGGAATAAAATGGCTCCTTTTATTCTGAAAAATGCAAGAACTACTATCAATACGGATGGATTGATTGGTAATAAAATCCTTCAAATTCATCCCCAAGAAGGAGAATCTCTGCCCATAGAAGAGGGTGATGTCTTGATACCTTTGGAGCAAATCGGAACAGAAGATATGCTACGCCAACTGAATAGCTCTGGGGATTATCTTCAAAATACCCTGATGAATCTCTCAGAAATCTCCGAGAAGCTTAACCAAAACGAGAACCTTTGGAATACACTTTCAGACACGACGATTTTATTGGAGCTGAAGGATGCAATTCGTTCTTTTCGACGAGCGGGAGATCAGGCCACTCAGATGGCAGCGTCAGGTAAAGAACTCTTGGAAAATATAGAAAATGGGGAGGGATTAGCCGGTACTTTGATTTCTGATACAGTTATGACAGCTAGATTTGAGCGAAGTTTGGAGCAGCTGGAGGCCACCACTTCTGAGACCCAGGCAGTGCTTCAAAACTTTAATCAGTTGATCCATGGAGTTCAAGCAGGGGAGGGGACTGCCGGGTTGATTTTGGAAGACTCACTTTTCAGGGCCACACTGATGCAGACCTTGATCAATTTGGAATCCAGTACCGAGCGCTTCAATACGAATATGGAAGCCATGCGTTCTAACTTTTTGTTCCGAGGCTATTTCAAAAAGCTCGAAAAAGAAGAGAAGAAAGCACAGAAAGAAGAAAATTAACTGATATCGGTTTAGGGTTCTCCAATATCTTCATTCCAGAGACTTGGGTTTTTGGAAATAAATTCTTCCATCATTTGGATGCATTCTGAATCGTCAACCACGACCACTTCCACGCCATTTTCCTTTAGAAGTTTTTCAGAACCCATAAATGTGCGGTTTTCTCCAATCACGACTTTGGGAATGCCATACAATAGAATGGCCCAGTGCACATCGGACAGGGTGAGAGCGTAGTATAAAGTACCGACTGCTGGTAGACGGTAGCGGGTTGTCTGCCAGCATTTTCCAAAGCATCCATTTCTCCGTGGAGCGTTACGCTTTTCTGCTGTACGCGCTTATTATGGCCTTTTCCGATGATTTTTCCTTGGTAAACCAACACCGACCCGATAGGGATTCCACCTTCAGAAAGTCCGATTTTGGCTTCTTGGATAGCTGCTTCGAGAAATTTATCCATTTTCTTCTTAGATTTTTCTTTAGTTAAGATCAAACTTAAAAGTGGTTCGTTATTAAACTAGATTAATTTCATTTTAGGTAAGATTAGTAGAAATATATTCAGAATGGACCAATTCCAATTTTTGTTTACTCTTTTATTACAATTTCAGAGTCTTCGGTGCCAGCATAGAAGACGATGATTTCTGCGGGTACATTTCCTTCATTTTTTCCATAATGAACCTTATTAACGAGCTCAATTATGGGATCTCCTGCCTTCATTTTCAGACTATGACCTTCAGAGTCCACCACGGTCAGTTCCCCACTGAGCAAAACCCCTGCATTGATGACCGGGTGGTAGTGTTTGGGTAGTTCGGACTGTGGAGGAATGGTCACTTTTACAATAGATATTTTTGGCTTTCCGCTCGGGTAAGCAGGCAAAGAATCTCCATTCCAGGATTGGAAAGACTCGATTAAGAGTTCTGATTCGGGAGTATTGGTAGGGGCTTGAGAGCAGGCAGTGATAGCTACCAAGAAAGTAAGAAAGCTAAAAAGCTGGGTTTTCATGAGTTTTTAACTTGGTTTTTTAAAGTTGTTTGCCAATTGAAATTTGGAGATGCTTACAGGCTGCGTTGAGTAAGTTTCTAATTTTTTCTTTTCCTGTGGAATTTTCCCAAATAACCCAAAGACTGCAAAAACTCGTCTGATTTTCTTACAGTGGATTCATAAAACTCAAAATTCCGATAGTTGAAAAAACCATGAGGCTGACCCTCATAGAGATGAAGTTCGCATTGGCTTCCCACTTTTTCCATGACTGTTTGATAGTACTTCATCGTCTCCACAGGAATCAAATCATCATTTGTCCCCAGAAAAATGATCGTTGGAGGAGCCCCTTCTTGGATATTGTGGAGGGGAGAAAAATCTTTATAGGCATCTCCAATCCGTTCAAATCCATATCCCCCCGGACCATTGTCGATGACGGGGTTGAAGAGAACTAGGGCACTTGGTTTACTGCTGATGCTCAAATCA
>LJXT01000167.1 GCA_001314815.1 Algoriphagus marincola HL-49 | reverse complement strand
CTCACTATCTGGACTTCTATCCTCAACTTTTAAAAACAGAAAAGGCTAGGTCCAAAGCAGAAGAAATCATCAAGGAGCATTTTGAGTTTTTGAATATCATTCTGAAAATATCCTTTAATGAGGCCATCAACCGGGATATTCTAGCTCAAGGCGAATTACTTTCTACTAAATTGTTTTACAGCCTGCTGGAAGAAATGGAAGTACCTGCGGTCTTCCTGATCGCCTTGGACTTTATGAGTATCGATGAAAATTCCGAGCCAGAATTGATGCGAATCTCCGAGAAATTGAAGGCTATTTTGGCTCAGCATCCCGAGCAAAAGCTATTCGTGACTCAAGGCTACATCTGTAAGAATCACCGAAATGAGGTAGACAACCTAAAACGAGGCGGCTCTGATTACACAGCCTCTTTGATTGCTGCTGCCATCAATGCATCAGCCTGTGAAATCTGGACCGATATCGATGGCATGCACAATAATGACCCACGAATCGTGGACAGAACCCGCCCCATCGCAGAATTGTCCTTTGATGAAGCTGCCGAGTTGGCCTATTTCGGAGCGAAGATACTTCACCCAGCCTCTATTTGGCCGGCACAGCAGTACAATGTCCCAGTACGCCTACTGAATACCATGGATCCAAGTGCCCATGGTACTCTTATCAAGGCAAATGTGGAAGCCAAAGGCGTGAAAGCAATTGCCGCCAAAGACGGAATCACTGCGATCAAAATCAAATCCAGCCGAATGCTTTTGGCCTATGGATTTTTGAGACGCGTTTTTGAGATTTTCGAAAAGTACAAGACTCCGATCGATATGATCACTACCTCTGAGGTAGCTGTATCCGTGACGATTGATGATGTATCACATTTGAATCAAATCATCAAAGAGCTCGAAGTCCTAGGCTCGGTGGAGGTAGATCAAAATCAATCCATCATTTGCATCGTGGGAAATATGGTGTCTGAAACACGGGGCGCGGTCAAATCCGTGATGGATAGCTTGGTGGATTTCCCTATACGAATGGTTTCCTATGGCGGAAGCAGACACAACGTCTCGCTTTTGGTAGACAGCAAGTTCAAAAAAGACGCGCTGCAACATTTGAATGATGGGGTTTTTAACTGGTAAAAGACACAAATAAACACCCCAAGCATAGAAGGGAGAAATCTAGAAAATGGAAAACCGAGATAAAAAAGAAGGATTCCTCAAACGACTCCAAACCAAATGGAAGCTGGACAGCCTCTTTCAGGTGGTCATGGTGTTAGTCGTTTTTGCTTGTACTGGATTTACCATTTTGTTTATTAAAAACCCCATACTTGACTTCTTCGGAGTAGAGAAAGGAGGCTTTGTCAATACCGTTTTATACCTACTGCTCGTACTGCCGCTCTATCAGATTTTTTTGCTGATCTATGGGTTTATCTTCGGGCAGTTTCAGTTTTTTTGGGAAAAAGAAAAACAGATATTCAGAAGAATTGGCAATGCTTTTTCCAAGAAAAAATCCTAATTCCAAGAACCAATTCCTTACAAAAACCCTTGTAATAGAAACCGAATTTTTAACCCAAAAATCCATTAAACCATGATTAGAAAAGCAACTGCCGTATGGCAAGGAAGCGGAAAAGAAGGAAAAGGACATCTTTCTACCCCTAGTACTGTTTTAGACCAAACACAATATTCATTCAGTAGCCGGTTTGAAGAAGGCGTAGGAACCAATCCTGAAGAGCTAGTGGCCGCTGCGCATGCAGGATGCTTCGCCATGAAGCTGAGTTTCAATCTTAGTGGCGAAAATTTTCCTCCACAAGAACTCAACGTCACCAGTCATATCACTTTTGAAGATGGCACCTTGAAAAAATCACACCTGGTACTTCAGGCGAAAGTGGAGGGAATCGGTGAGGAAAAGTTTGCCGAACTGGTCAAAGATGCCGAAGAAAACTGCCCGATTTCCAAAGCACTTGACATGGAAATCTCGGTAGAATATACCCTCAATTAAGAATTATAAAATTTAACCTTGAAAAAAGATCCTTCGGGATCTTTTTTTGTGCAAACTTAATTGAAAGAAAGCACGTTAACTCTTTGCTACTCGCACTAAACCAACTCGATTATCACCGAATGAACACCGTATCTGACCGGCAACTTGCCCATGATTCAAACCGCATGGTCTTTGCCAAAAATGCCATATTCACGGTCTTGGCATTGATTGTCATCTTCAGCCTGGAAGGAAAGCTTTCCGCTGAAAACCTACGTGAACTCTCAATCTGCTTTACTTTCACTCCGATCGCAACCGGTCTGGCTGGGATCATCTTCAAAAATACCGCAGGACTTCGACAGTCCGCAGGCTGGATGAAATATGTGGGATATGGCATCGGCTTTCTTGCCTATGCTGGCCTTATATTTCTATCTTTTGCTATTGTGATTTAGTTTACTTCAAAAACCAGCTTCATGGTAATGGAGGCGGTTTTATTTTTTGAGCTGGTATTGAATGCTCCTCCCCAGGAGTAATCTTCGCCGGAGTTTTGACCGGTGATCTGAAAAACTCCCATATTGGCTGAAATCAGATTTCCCAAACTTGCGCCTGAATTTTCCGAGATTCGCTCTGCCCGAATTCGGGCATCTTCCGTCGCTTTCGCAATCATTTCCAGTTTGAGAGATTCTAAGTCTGTGTAGTAGTAGCGCGGCTGTTGGGAATAAAAAGCAATTCCCTGATTGAGCAACTCGGTAATTTCCCGACTGATTTTTTCCACTTTTTCCACCTCCTTAGATTCGATGACCAAAGACTGATTGAGCTGATATCCGGTGAAGGTCTGACCCATGTACCGTCCGTCGCTGGAGTAATTCTGCTCGTATTCCGGATTGGTGGTTACCGCATTGAATACCAATTGCTCTTCGGGTATTCCCTTTGAGATCAAATATTGAGTCACAGCCTCTCGGTCCTTTTCCAAATTTGCATAGGCAGACTGAATATTGGAATTGCTACGGCTGAAATTTCCTTCCCAGACAATGAGATCAGCGGTGAAGTTTATCTCGCCGAGTCCAGTCACATTTACGGTCCCCTGCGGACGGTTTCGGTTGATGACTGCATAGCCAAATATGATTGAAGAAAGCACAATGGCTACTGCAAATAGCAAGGCATTTGATTTCATAGTCTGAGTAGATTTACTTTCCAAAATTATTGATTTTCAGCTCACAAAAAACCCTCTAAGCAACCGAATTTAATAAAATTTAGCTTTATTACCATCAGTAAATGCGCTGTTTCAGCAGCTGATCATTTGGATTTTGTAGGTCAATCAAATAGCCATTGATCAGTGCATACCTGAGGGAGTCTTTTTGTACCAGAAAAAAGGTAGGATTGGAACCCGTCTGCCAGCCACCGGTGAAATCATCCCGACTTTTTAAGACAATCAGCGGTAATTCATGCAAATCTCCCGGATTCCCAGTTTGGACTTTGACAGCCGAATATCCTTCCCTTAGGAGCTCCAAGGCTTTTTCGCTTGTAATTTCATTCACGGATTCAAATGCCCGTTCGTAGATTTTGCCCTCCTCGTACCGCAGGCCATCTGCATCGAGCTCCTCCAGTCCAAAATACACTTGCATATCTCCCAAATCATCTACACTTCCGGTAACATAGTAGGTAGAGTCGGCATTAGATTCTCTACGGCGGATGGCCATATCGATGGGGTACCATTCTCCCTCCACCGGCACTTGTACCTCTTGAAGAATCAAATCCATGAGTTGAAAGCCATTGTCGGGAATTTCAAAATATTGGTCCACAGAATAGGCTTCATAGCCCTTCAAGGCAATCTGATTCAGGGCATTCAGGATGATCATAAAATTGAGTTTCCGGATAAATTGCTTCTCCGGATCACCCACATACCCTCCTGACTCGATCAAAATAGTGCTTGTGCCCCACTTTTGGATATTGTCCCCAAAAGCTCTTGGCTCAAACCCATCGTCATATTTACCTACTCCGCCCGGAATGACCTGCTGCAAAACCTCATTCATTCCGACGATTGCCTTCATAGCTCGGGCCCGGACTTCATTGACATCCCGCTCATAATTATATCCCGGCGCCAAAACCGAAATCGTCGCCTGCTTCGGGGTCTTATCTACATTGTAATAGATCTGTTGATCATGGAGATTGAAACCAAACTCAGGCTCAAAGGCATCTCGAATACTTTTTAAAATGACCGCTTCCGGCGAAATCTGTGAAATGGCATCTCGATTCAAATCGATGTCCAAGGCATTTCTTCGCTTGAAAGCATCAGCACCATCGGGATTCAGCATAGGGATAAATTTGATCTGAAGATTACTCTTCAACACTTGTCGAAGTTCATCGTATGCATCGCCAGAGGCTTCCAAAAAGTTAAAGAGATCAAACAAAGACATGGTTGCTGTACTTTCATTCCCATGCATCTGTGACCAAAGCAAAACCTTTGTTTGTCCTTCGCCCCAAGTCAGCGAACTGATACTTCTCCCCTCCACGGACTCTCCTAATTCCTCAACTTCAAAAGCGGAAGAATGCTTTTGAATTAAGGGTTGAATATCAGCATGTTTGAATCTTCGATGTGTAATAGCAGGCTCCCGATACTGCTCAAATGCAGTCTCAAGCGTTTCAAGATCAATGGCATGTTTTTCATTTTCTGATGCCGTTTTACACCCAAAGGCAAAAAACAAAAACGGCAGAAACATGCAAATCGTAGAAGTTTTGTTTATTTTCATCTTTTCAAATAGTAAGCTGGTATGGTCAAGTAAATCTAAGGAAGATTGTTCGGAAACACAGGTTTTTACTGCCAATAAACCCATCGAAATTGTAATGAAACTTTCTTATCAAGTCGTCGACCTCCCTTTAAAACATACATTTACCATCGCTCATCAAAGCAGAGACGTTCAAGACAGCCTGATTGTAAAGCTTGAGGATGCCGGCTTTTTCGGTTTGGGCGAAGCCACTAGCAATCCTTACTATGGGGTCACTGTAGAGCGCATGGCCGATAGTTTGGATAGTTTTCGGGAAGTCGTAGAAAATGGCAAATGGGATCATCCTTCGGAACTCTGGGAACTGGGAAGACAGCATTTTGCCCAAGATGCTTTTGCCCAATGTGCGCTTGACATGGCTGCTTGGGATCTCTATGCCAAACAACGTGGCCAAAAACTCTACGAGGTACTCGGTCTGAATCCGAAAGATATCCCCATCAGCAATTTTACGATAGGGATAGACAGCGTAGAAAAAATGGTTGCCAAAATGAAAGAGGTGGACTGGCCCATTTATAAAATCAAACTAGGAACAGATCATGACCTCGAGATCGTCAGGGCGCTTCGCAAAGAAACTGATGCTACATTTCGGATCGATGCCAACTGCGCTTGGACTGCGGAACAAGCCATTCGAAACTCCGAGGAACTTGCAAAGCTAGGAGTTGAATTTATGGAGCAACCTCTTCCACGGGAGAGTTGGGAGGAAATGAAGGAAGTATTTCAGCATTCCAAACTGCCCGTCATGGCGGACGAAAGCTGCATGGTCGAATCAGATGTCGCCAAATGCCACGGCTTGTTTCATGCCATCAATGTCAAACTGGTCAAGGCGGGGGGAATCACTCCGGGTCTTCGAATGATCCAAGAAGCCAAAAATCTGGGAATGAAAACGATGGTCGGCTGCATGACAGAGTCTTCGGTTGGAATCTCCGCGATCGCTCACTTGGCACCCCTGCTTGATTACGTGGATATGGATGGAGCGCTCCTTTTGGCCCATGATCCTGCTGAGGGAGTCGTGGTCAAAACTGACGGCGTAACTTTTCCAGATCGAGCAGGTATTGGGGCCGTTTTGAAATAGTAGGACTGGGAAGAAAAAAAAATGCTGCTTCTCGTATCTAGAAGCAGCATGAGGATGCCACTCACGGTGGCATGGAGTGAATTTTGGGCCTAAATTATCCCTTGGGGATTTTTCCTTAACTCATCAGCTATCTCCCACAATCAGCTTAAAGCCCTCCCCATGTACCGTGATAATCTGTACTTTCGGGTCGTCTTTAAGGATTTTGCGGATCTTACTGAGATAAACATCCATGCTTCGGGCATTGAAATAGCTATCATCTCCCCAAATCTGCTTTAGTGCATGACTGCGGTTTACCAGCTTATTCATTTCCGCGGCCAGCAAACGCAGAAGCTCATTTTCCTTGGAGGTAAGCTTATGGGGACCTTTGGGGCCTTCCAATAGTTGCTTGTCGTAATGAAGCTGAAAACCTCCAAACTCATATACTTTTAGTGGGGTGATTTCCTCGCTTTTTTGAGTTCGTCGAAGGATTGCCGTCACTCGAAGCAACAGTTCCTCCATGCTAAATGGCTTGGTGATGTAATCATCTGCACCGATTTTTAGCCCTTCGATGACATCGTCTTTTTGGTTCTTGGCGGTCAGAAAAAGAATCGGCAGGTCTTCCTGAACTTTCTTGATCTCACGGGCAAGCGTAA
>LJXT01000166.1 GCA_001314815.1 Algoriphagus marincola HL-49 | reverse complement strand
CCTTCGAAGGCATCTACTAGGAGGATTACCCCGTCAGCCATCTTCAAGACACGCTCCACCTCGCCTCCAAAGTCGGCGTGACCAGGAGTGTCAATGATATTGATTTTGGTGTCTTTGTAGCGTACGGATACGTTTTTTGAAAGAATGGTAATGCCACGCTCTCGTTCCAAGTCGTTGTTGTCCAGGATCAAATCGTCAAACTGCTGATTCTCCCGGAAGATTTTGGATGCGTGGATGATTTTGTCGACTAGGGTAGTCTTGCCGTGGTCAACGTGTGCGATAATCGCGATATTTCTGATATTCTGCATGATCTGCGTTTTTCAAGCCGCAAATGTAGGGAAAAAAGGTGGGATCAAGGTTATCTCCTTGTGAAGTTACTGAACTGAAAAAATTAATCCTAGGAAAGTGGTCTTTGAATTCCTTGCTTTAATCCATTTCCTTTGGTCGGAAAAACCGGCGATAGACGATTTGAGCTTGGAATAAATGATCTCCATAGCGATTGGATCCTACATTGCCGTCTAGGTTGTCGGTGAATGTCCAAAGCATGGTTCCTTCTCCAGCAATGTCTGAATAGGGACCGATTTTAAAGCTTAAGCCTGCTCTTACCGGCACATAGCCAGTGGTGGTTTGATGCTTGGTAGGGGTTTCATCCGGACTGAATGATTTGGTCTGCTCCGTAAAGGCATGAAGCACTCCCAATCCTGCACCGCCATATAAATTGACTTTGGAGCGATGCATATGGTTGGAAAAGCGAATGAGGTTAAAGCTTGGAATCACATCAAAATAGAAAGCAGAGCCTCTTACCGTGAAGGAAGAGAAATTGGCAAACCATTGATCTCGTAATGCGGTAGGAGGGTTACCGCCACTGCTGATGGATTGCATGCCTAAAGTTGCCCGCACATCCATGGTGGAGGTGATTTTCCGGGTCAAAGAGACGGCGACAGAGGGCTTGATCTCAAAATCAAAAGAACGGTACTGCCCACCATTGTCCAAATAGGCGAAAGAAGGACCTGCTCCAATCGTCAATATATTATTTCTTGAAATTCGCTCTTTATAAAAATTCTGGGCTTCTGCCAGAAGGGTAGAAGCTAGCATTACTGGAAGCATAAAAAGAAGTCGGCAGCTCAAATTCATCACGTTTTATCTGGAAAATCTCTGTGTTGCAAATTTGGCAACAAATATGCCAATGTCTTTGCTTGGATATCCCTAAAAACTCAAAAGTCTCAAATTTTATTGTTTGCAAGAGTGAAAATCAGGGCTCTTGAAAAGCCTTTTGAATATCTTCCTCCGTAGTACGAAGTTTTTCCTTGCAGTTTTTGACAAGTTCAGAAGCTTCCTTGACCAACTCTGAAAGTTCGTCCACACTTTTTTTTCCTTCTTCCAATTGGCTAAGGATTAGTTCCAGTCTTTCTACAGATTCCTTATACGTTTTCATTTGACTCCTTTATTTGGGTAATGGTACTTTCTATGTCTTGATTTTCCGAGATGGTTCGAAGTCGGTCTCCCACCTTCGCTTTTGTCAGGTGTATGGGGGTTCCGTCTATTTCACTTCTTGTATAGCCTCGTTTTAGAATGGACCGAGGATCCAGTTGCTCCAGCATCTTTTCCAAGCTTTCCAATCGTTGCGCATTGCTTCGAATGTGCTGATTGCTTAGGCTTTGAATGGATTTTTGCAATGAGTTTAAAAACTCCAGTTGATTCTTCGTTTGCAAATTGGCTGCCCGGATGACCCGCTCTTTTCTGCTTTCTATTCGCTCATTTTCCAATCGGATTTGAGACAAAACGAGGGACTGAATTTGCTGCGACAGCACACCCAATTGATTTTGGGCAAGTTTGAGCTGCTGATTCGTGATCCGATCAATTCGGGTGGCGAGTAGCACCATGTTTTCCTCGAAAATCCGAAAACTGGAAAGGATAAATTCCGCCACAGCAGTAGGCGTTTTGAGTTGGGAGTGGGCTACCAGGTCTGCTACAGTTTCATCCCGCTCATGTCCGATTCCGGTGATAATGGGCAGGTTACTATTGGCGATCCTGACGGCAAGTTGGTAATCATCAAAGCAATCCAAATCCAACTGAGCTCCCCCTCCGCGGATAATAATTATTGCGTCTAGCCCAAGCGTGTCTTTTTGGGATTCAGCCTCTGCGATTGCCGTTCGGATACTTGCGGCGGCCTCATTTCCCTGCATCAGTGAAGGAAAGAGGCGATGATAGATTTTGTAGGCTTGACTGTTTTGCTCCAATTGGTCCACAAAGTCTCCATAGCCTGCTGCCGTGGGACTTGAAATGATACCAATTCGCTGTATGACTTTAGGAAGATCGTGCCTGGCATTGAGGCGAAGAATTCCCTCCCGAGTCAATCGATCTATGGTTTCCTGTCTGATTCGTGCTCGTTCGCCCAAAGAAAAAGAAGCGTCTATGTCCTTGACATTCAGGCTAAATCCATAAACAGGATGAAAAGTCACCTGCACTTGAGCCAGAACTTTCATTCCATTTTTGATTCCACTTCCGGTGAGACCTTCGAATCGGGAGGCAATGGAGCGGTAGGTGAAAGCCCAGCAATTGCTACGCATCTTGGCTTGAACCTGATTCCCGCTTTTTTCCACCAATTCAAAATAAGCATGACCTGCCGCAGCTACCCGAAAGTCTGCAATCTCTCCAATCACCCAATAGGTGGGGGCCAACTCATTTTCAAGGGTGGATTTGACGAGTTGCCCGAGTTCGGAAATGGAGAGTGCATTGGTCATCAATAATCAATCTTTTCCAGGGCTGCTTTGATTTTTTGTTTGAGTTCCTCGCTAGCCTCAACTAAGGGAAGTCGAACTTCTTCACTACATAGACCCATTTCATTCAAAATCACCTTCAATCCCACGGGATTACCTTCAGCATACATAAGTGGATTGATTTCTAAAAGTGAGTAGACAGCTTCCTGCTTTTCGGTAAATCCTCCTTGGGTGAGTTTTCGGAAAGTTGTTGGAAAGGCATTTGCCAAGACTGAAATCACGCCAACTCCTCCGATACTTTGGATAGGAACGGTAAGCATATCATCGCCAGAAATCAATAGGAAATCTTCCGGTTTGTTGGCAGCGATTTCCATGCATTGGGTCAGGTCTCCAGAAGCTTCTTTGATCCCGATGATATTATCGTGCTTAGCCAGATTCAAGGTGGTTTGGGCTGTTAGATTCGAACCGGTCCGACCTGGAACATTGTAAAGAATGACTGGTACAGGGCACTTGTCTGCGATTGCTTCATAATGAGCCTGAATGCCCGCCTGCGAAGGTTTATTGTAATAGGGGCTCACAGATAGAACTGCATCAACTCCCTGAAAATTTGTGTTTTCTATCTCTTCCAAAATCGCAGAGGTATTATTGCCACCCAAACCGTAGACGACGGGAACACGCTGATCTATGAAGGACATGGAGGCTTGAAGAACTTGGCGTTTTTCAGCCTTAGAAAGTGTAGCTACCTCCCCGGTTGTACCCAAGACCACCAAGTAATCGGCACCTCCATCAATGCAATGATCAATTAGCTTGGCAAGTGCCTCCAGGTCGATGTTTTCATTTTTAGTAAAAGGAGTGACCAATGCCACACCAGTTCCGTAGAATTTAGAGTTCTTGTTGTTTTGCATATCAGATGCAAAGATAAGGGTCTAGAGGCTTTTTGAGTTACGTTGATAAAAATTTGAGAAAATCGGATTTAGGGGAATTGTAATCTAACGAGAGGAGATCTGAGAACCGAAATCTTTAAAATTAGCTATTTCTAAAAAGACTTTGTCATTGATGTTTGACATTTGAATGGCGGGAGAAAAGTTTCACAATGGGCTAAACGTCCCAACTTTACACAGTAATGATCACCGAGCGAAGTCGAGGTGAACCTAATATAATTTGGTGACTTTTAAGGAATCGGACATTCATAATTAAAGAAATTCAAAGCGAAATATGCAATCACTTTTCCCCACTCACACTTGCCAAGTTCTTTTTAAATATTCCCAAATCCCGATGTTGACTTTTTTCTCCAAGCTTGACAGCTTTTTCAAAATAGGGAATAGCTTCCTTGGTTTTGCCCAAAGCTACCAACCCATCCCCCATACTATCATAGACATTGGCTGACTCCGGATTTTGCTCCAGATTATAAGAAAACAGAACCATAGCATGCTCAGGCTGATCTCTTCTAAGCTGATCGTAACCAAGCATATTGATTTGAGGCTCTGTAAGTTTACCTTCTGGCTGATAGCTAATTAAGCCCTCTACATAATTCTGAAAATCCTCTGGACCGTAGGTTTGAGAAGCGGATATGATCTTTTTTGCAGGATCTCCAAAATATTTCGACCGAACAGACTCGGCAATTTTTTCAGGTTCCTGAAGATGGAGATAATGCATGTATTTGGATAGTATTATCATTTCGGAATCTTGTTGGCTTAGAATCAAATCGGTCAAATTTGAAATTCGGTGGCGCTGAAGCAAATTGACTACTTGCAGATAATCTACAGATAGCTTTGGCTCAAATGGATTTTTCATATAGCTTTCTTGATTGCCTCCCAGCAGAACTGCCGATGGAATTTCAGGGAAATCATAAAGCTTGGTATTGCTTTTTTCCCCTTTTGCAAACTCATACATCACTTGTGCCTCTGCCTTTATACCTGCCGGTGCTTGCTGGAATCTTTCCTTTCGCAGTTCAAAAAACTCGTTGGCGATTTTTCCTCCATCCCATCCTTCTTGATTAAAAATCGTGATCATTTTTTCAAAACTTGAAGACTCATCCACTGGATCGATATAAATCATCCCCTCAACGGACTCGGGATAGGTCATAGCAAAATCCTTGATCAGGATACTTGCCCAACCGTGACCAACCAGGATATAAGGAGGTTCTAAGTTTAATTTTTCAAGTAACTTTTTAAGTTGGCGGGTTCGATTTTCTGGCGTAGGAGATTCGTCAAATTGATCAGAATTCCCAATTCCGGCACGGTCATAGGCCAAAATTGGTACATTTTCCCCTAGGTTATTTATTACTTTATTCCAAGTGTCGAAACTTGAGGCATGATTACTTTCGAGGATGACCAAAGGTTGGCCAAAGTGCCTCTTTTCAATTTCATACAGTTCAAAGGAGATGCTTTTTCCATCAATTTTTGTCATTTGTCCCGACTCTTGACAAAAACAATTTACCGAGGAGACCAAAAACACGACTATCCAAAATGAGATTGACTTTACCATAAGGATTTGATTTAAAAGACGATACATTATTAAATAACATAAAAATTACTACTTAAAACAACTTCAACCGTCTTATTTTTAGTTAATCTTTTGATTTATCAATAGATTAAGGTAGAACAGTGGCCAGAAAATCTGTCCGAACTGGAATTGTCTTTGTAGAAAGTAAAAAGGAGATCAGTAAAAGACTTTACTTTTTGGTACTCCCTAAATTAAGCGATAAATGCGGGGAATTTCAGTTTTTAAGAATTTTTATACCACAAATCCCCAAACCAGTATTCCTCCGACTAGCCAGCCATAGGCTGCAAAAGCCAAATATTTTAATGTCTTTTCCATCACCTCACTTTTGGATGCCATCTCATGGTGAGTATGACTCTGCTCTCCTTTTTTCCAATAAAACCCCAAATAAACAAGCAGTCCAGTAGCTCCTAAAAAGGCCAGATTGAGAAAAAAGGTGTAGTCAATTTTAAAGTGGTCTTGGCTAGATAAATCTACATTCGAAGGATTTGGAAGAATACCAAGAATGTCAAACCCATATTGAAGAAGCAAAGCGGTCACTATCAGAGATGAAAACAATAGAAAAAGAATAAACAGGGACATTTTCCACCCATAATAAGTCGCATTGATCCGCAATACAGGGAATACCACCAAATCACTGAAAATGAAGGCCATCACTCCGGCAAAACTCACGCCTTTGCCGAAAAGCAAGGCTGCGAGGGGGATATTTCCCATCGACCCAATAAAAGTCAGAAATGCAGCTACCGGCCCTACAATGACATGCTGAATCAAAGTGAGAAAGGAAAAGGTCTCCTGTCCTTGACCCGTATTGATAAATAAAGCCTGAAAAAAAGAGTCCGGTACAAAGGCCGCTACAACCCCCGCAACTGTAAACCCAATCGTTACGTCTTTCCAGACCATTTCCCACTCCATCACATACTTTTTTCTGCTTTGTGGATTCTCGATTTAAAAGATTTCTCAACTTCCTTTTCATTTTTGGCCTTGCCTAAATGATTTCGTGCGGATTCGATCAATTTTTTTGGTCTAATGATTCGAACCAATATCCAGGAAAAAAGAATCAATAACATCCCCCCTACATATTCTCCAACAACAAACTGCCAGCTTTCCTTGGCGCAAGTCTCAGGACTTGTGCCTTAAATAATGAAGTCTCCTGACTGCGTTTTTAAAACCCTTCTCCGTCTTGCTGGCAAAAATGACTCTCGCCGCCGTTCGTGTCATCACGCACGGTATTTTTTCAAGGTTTTACTTTCTCTTGTTGGGACTGTAGTCCCATTTCCAAATGAAAAATTCTGGCCCAGCGCTGGGGTGGTGATTTGTACTTTTTTACCCAGCATTTCGCTTCGCTCATACTGGGCTTCTATATGTCGTGCT
>LJXT01000165.1 GCA_001314815.1 Algoriphagus marincola HL-49 | reverse complement strand
CAGTTCGACATCAACTTTGAATCACGAACCCCGAACGCTTAACATTTAACTTTTAACCCTTAACATCTTGTTTCGACAGTTCGACAATTCATCAATTCTACAACAACCTCGAACTCCGTACCACTCAATTCGACAATTTAACGCCTAACCCTTAACATTCCTCTTGACCCTAAGCATCCTCTCCACCCTGATCATCGTCATTGGACTTGTCCTAAGCCTTTATCGAGGCTGGGTCAGACCTTCTTTGGCTTTTCTAGGGGTGGCTTTTCTGTTTATCTTACTTCAGATTATTCAAATCGAAGATCTATTACTCGGGCTTGCTAACAAGCAAATCATCCTTATTTTTCTTTTGATTATTTTGACTTCAGGAATTCAGCAGAACCTGGGGAAAGGTTTCTTTTTCAGTGTTTTTCAAAAAAATCTTTCGGCTTTTCAGTTTCGGCTTCGAATGATGCTGACGGTATCCAGCCTATCCTCGGTATTGAATAATACCCCGGTGGTGGCCTTTATGATTCCCTTTGTCAAAAACTGGGCAGAGAGTAATAATTATTCGGCTTCCAAGTTTTTGATTCCCCTTTCTTTTGCGACTATTTTGGGAGGGATGATTACCTTGATTGGTACCTCAACCAATTTGGTTTTGAACGGTCTGATTATCCAATCAGGTTTGCCTTCATTGCTTTTTAGTGATTTCTTGTACCTCGGCCTGATTGTGGCCTTTTTCGGGATTATCTATTTGACTATTTTTTCGGAGGCATTACTTCCTAATCATACTGCCTCGAAAGCGAAGGTTTTGAAAGATCTTCATGAATACCTGGTAGAAACCCGCATAAGACCTGATTCACCACTTATTGGCAAAACAATCGAGGAAGCAGGTTTGCGGCATCTAAAGGAATTGTTTTTGGTGGAACTCAAACGGGGAGATCGCGTGATTCCCGCGGTTTCTTCAGAGCGATTGCTCCAAGCAAATGATTACTTATTCTTTGCAGGAAATACGAATGCGATTCTGAATTTGATTAACCAAAAGTATGGATTGGAACTGCCTGAAGAAAGCCATATCCAGTCGAATGGATTTTCATCTATGACAGAGGCGGTAATTCCTTCAGGTAGTGTCTTAGCCGGTTCGACTTTGAAGCAGCTTAATTTTAGAGATCGTTTTAAAGCTTCTGTGATATCCGTGTATAGAAAAGGGGAGAAGGTGAAAGAGAATCTTGGAGAAACTCAATTGAAGGAAGGGGATTTATTGCTTTTACTATGTGCCGAAGATTTTGAAAAGCTAGTTTCCTCCAAGGATTTAATTTCCTTGACCAAATCGGGTGAAATAGAAGGTGCTTTTTCATTTAAAAAGAATCTCCCCAGTATTTTAGGCATTTCGGTTTTACTCTTGGGGATTTTTGGGGCAATGGATTTATTTATCGCGGCCCTTATTGGAATTGTATTCATGCTCCTGTTCAGAGTCATAAACCTTAATCAAGTGAGAGAGGCTATTGATCTGGATTTATTGACGATTTTGGTATCTGCTTTAGCAATCGGTGTTGCGATTCAAAAGTCTGGCACATCCGGGTTTTTGGTTGAAAATCTAAGCCTTCTCTTGGAAGGAAAGTCACCCTTATTGGGAATAAGTATCTTATTTATAGTGACTTTGGGATTGACTTCTTTGATCACCAATGCAGCTGCGGTTTCCATTATGTTTCCGATCGCCTATGAGTTGGGGATGCAGTCGGGGCTTCCCCTTACACCCTTTTTCGTGACGATTGCCTTTGCAGCCAGCGCTGACTTTATGACTCCTATCGGATATCAGACCAATTTGATGGTATTTGGTCCCGGAAATTATAGATTTGCAGACTATACCAAAATAGGCCTACCTTTAACCCTGATTTATGGAATACTAGTTATTTCATTTATTCACTTCTATTACTTCTAGCATGGAAAATCATATTCATCCCAAGGCATTTAAAGTAAGCCAAAGCCAAAGGACGAAACGCCTTAATCAAAGCCCAAAGTTATTCTGGTTTACCGGTTTGTCCGGCTCCGGGAAGTCCACGTTGGCCAATGCCGTTGAAGCGGAATTGTTTGAAAAGGGCTATTTGACCTTCTCCCTGGATGGGGATAATATTCGAACAGGTATCAATAAGGACTTGGGATTTTCAGATGCTGACCGAGTGGAAAATATCCGAAGAATTGCTGAGGTGGCCAAGCTGATGATGGATGCTGGCTTGGTGGTAGTTTCATCCTTTATTTCACCTTTCCGCCAGGAAAGAGAAATGATTGCGGAATTGGTAGGGCCAGGAAATTTCGTGGAAATCTTTGTGGATTGTCCGATTGAAGTCTGTGAGCAACGAGATGTAAAAGGCTTGTATAAAAAAGCCCGAGCCGGGATCATCAAAAACTTTACGGGGATCGATTCGCCATACGAGAAACCTCTAAATCCTGCCGTTCATATCCATTCAGAAAAAGAAGAACTGGAGGAATCTGTCCAAAAAGTATTGGAAGTGATTTTACCCAAAGTGGAAATGAAATACAAATAATGAATTAAGAATGTAGAATTGAGAGTGATGAATCAAGAATGTAAAATTGAGAATGATAAATTAAGAATTGAGAGCGATTTCGAAGGGATTTATTTGAAGTGTTTGGCTCAATTTAATTAACGATTAACTATTAACCTTTAACATTTAAATCGATTTCACGATAGCAAATTGTCTAGATTAATTTCAAAAGAAAAATAAAGTAAAATTCAAATTACCCTATGGGAACCTATTATTTACCTCATTTAAAAGAACTAGAAGCTGAAGCCATTTTCGTGATTCGGGAAGTGGTATCTCAGTTTGAAAAACCAGCCCTTTTATTTTCGGGTGGTAAAGACAGCATTGTTTTAGCGCATTTAGCCAAGAAAGCTTTTCATCCTGCCAAAATTCCTTTTCCATTAATTCATATTGATACGGGACATAATTTTCCTGAAACCATTGCCTTTCGGGATGCATTGGTTGAAAAGTTGGGAGTGCAGTTGATCGTAGGGTCCGTACAGGAAAGTATCGATAAGGGGAGAGTGAGAGAGGAAACGGGAGTGAATGCGAGCCGAAACGCCTTACAAACGGTAACACTTTTGGACACATTGGAGGAATACAAAATCGATGCTGCCATGGGCGGGGCAAGAAGGGATGAGGAGAAGGCAAGGGCTAAGGAGCGTTTCTTTTCCCATCGGGATGAATTTGGGCAATGGGATCCTAAAAATCAGCGACCGGAACTATGGAACCTGTTCAATGGCAGAAAGCATATGGGAGAGCATTTCCGAGTTTTCCCAATTTCCAATTGGACTGAAATGGATGTTTGGCAATATATTCTGCAGGAGCAAATTGATTTACCTTCTCTTTATTTCTCGCATGAGCGTGATTGCATCGTCAGGGATGGCGTGATTCTGGCAAATTCAGAATACATCACCCTGAAGCCTGAGGAGACGGTGGAAAGAATGGTGGTTCGCTATCGCACTTGTGGCGATATGCCAATTACCGGAGCGGTCTTGTCCGAGGCAAATACCCTGGAGTTAATCATCCAAGAAGTTGCTACAACTCGCACCACCGAACGCGGAACCCGCGCTGATGATAAGCGTGGCGAGACAGCTATGGAGGATCGAAAAAAGCAAGGGTATTTTTAGTAGCTGGTAGCAAGTATCAAGAAGCCTCGGTTTTACCGTCATTACGAGGACGAGGAACGAGGACGAAGCAATCTCATAAATTGCTCTTCCCTTCTTTGGGACTGCTTCGTCGTTCCTCCTCGCAGTGACGACAAAACGATTAAACAGTTCATCAATTCTTCAATTCATCACCTTTAGACCTCGAACTTTTTAACTTTTAACAATTAACTCTTAACGAATTTCAAAACCATGAGTATACAACAAAAAAATCAACTCCTTCGATTTACTACCGCCGGTTCGGTAGATGATGGGAAGAGTACCTTAATCGGAAGATTACTTTATGATTCTAAATCAATTTTTGAAGATCAAATTGAAGCTGTAAAAACCTCCTCGGAGAAAAAAGGCTTTGATTATGTGGATTTGTCCCTATTGACCGATGGGCTTAAATCAGAACGAGAACAAGGAATCACCATTGACGTGGCTTATCGGTATTTTGCCACGCCCAAAAGAAAGTTCATCATTGCGGATACACCAGGCCACATCCAATATACCCGAAATATGGTTACGGGAGCTTCCACAGCTAATCTTGCCATTATTTTAGTGGATGCGAGAAAGGGGCTTTTGGAACAAACTTATCGACATTCTTTTATTGCTTCCTTATTGAAGATTCCTCATGTAGTGGTTTGTGTGAATAAGATGGATTTGGTGGATTATTCAGAAGAAGTTTACAATAAAATTGTAGCTGACTATGAAGCTTTCTCCTCCAAGTTGGATATCAAGGACGTCTCTTTTGTACCCATTTCTGCATTGAAAGGCGATAATGTCGTTGAGCGATCGAAGAATATGACTTGGTATGAGGGTTCCACCTTATTGTATCACTTGGAAAACGTTCATATTGCTTCTGACTTTAACCATATTGATTGCCGTTTCCCAGTCCAAATGGTGATCCGGCCTCATACCCTGGAATATCAGGATTTTAGAGGATATGCAGGGAGAATTGATGGAGGAATTTTCAAGCCGGGTGATGAAGTCAAAGTCTTACCATCTGGATTTACCTCCAAAATTAAATCCATCGAATTGAATGGAACGCCGATTGAAGAGGCTTTTTCTCCGATGTCTGTTACGATGACCTTGGAAGATGAAATAGATATCAGCAGAGGGGATATGATTGTCCGACCGAATAATCAACCGGAAGTTACCCAGGACTTGGAAGTGATGGTTTGCTGGATGAATCAAAAAACCTTACAATCCCGGACCAAGCTGATCATTAAGCATACCACCAAGGAATGTCAGGCTATGGTCAAAGAGATTCAATATAAGGTAGATGTGAATACCTTACATCGAATTGAGGATATCTCTCAAATTGGGATGAATGACATTGCCAGAGTTTCTATCCGAACAGCTCAACCGATTTTCAAGGATGCCTATCGAAGAAATAGACTGACAGGTTCGGTTATTTTGATTGATGCCAATACCAATGAGACAGTAGGAGCGGGAATGGTAATATAAGAGGCTAGAGAATAGAGACAAGAGATTAGACGTTCAAAGTTCGATGTTCATGGTTCTGTGATGTTAAAAGTTAAGCGTTCAGGGTTAAGCGTTAGTTGAGCTCTTTATGGAAACATTGACTAGATAATAAATAAGTAGTTTATCAATTTGACTTGTTAGAATCAAGAGCCAAGAATCTAGGTATGATCGTTCATTGCGATCCCGAGAATAGGGAGAAGCCTGTCAGCCGAACAGGCAGGCAATCTTATTGGAAAAAGAGACCGCCAGGGTTCGTTCCTCACCTACCGATGACGGGTTGGGAAATTTCCTAATTCAGATCAGTCGTTTACGGAATATTTGTCGGTCATGCCTACGGCATTTCATGAAATCTATAGCTTACACTTTCCAGCCATTGAAATGGCTGGCTAGTCAATGATTCATGCCTACGGCATTTAGGTAAAAAAATCTGCTCAAATCAAATCTGTCATCTCGTTTTGTGAATTATCCCAAATGTTAAGTCTCGCAGTGACGATAAATCAATTAAACAATTCCCCAATTCGACAAAACTCAGAACCTCGAACGCGGAACTCATAACCTAGAACAATGTCTATGGATTTAAAAAACCTTACCTCTCTTGCCAAACAAGCTGCTTTTACCGCTGGAAAAAAGATACTGGAGGTGTATGACTCGGCTGATTTTGGAGTAGAAATGAAAGGAGATGATTCTCCATTGACCAAAGCAGATCAGGCAGCCCACGAGGTGATTGTTTCCTATTTGGAAAAAACAGGAATCCCCGTTCTTTCTGAGGAGGGAAGGAATATTCCATACGAAATAAGAAAATCTTGGGACTATTTTTGGATGGTTGACCCTTTAGACGGTACCAAGGAGTTTATCAAGAAAAATGGTGAATTTACGGTGAATATTGCCTTAATACATCAAGGAATCCCGGTAATTGGGGTTGTTTATTCTCCGGTTTTGGAATGGATGTATTGGGGGAACGGAGAAGAGGGAGCATGGAAACAGGAGAGAGGTGACCAGCCTGTAGCCTTGGAAAAAGCCGAAAAATCAGAAGTAAAAACAATCGTAGCAAGCCGTTCCCATTTAAGCCCTGAAACCCGGAGTTTCATTGATCAATATCCAGGAGCAGAAGTAATCTCTATGGGATCTTCATTGAAGTTTTTGTTGGTTGCTGAAGGAAAGGCCCAGGTTTACCCCAGGTTTGCACCTACCATGGAGTGGGATACCGCAGCGGCTCATGGAGTAATCTTGGCTAAGGGCGGAGAGGTCTTACAGTGGCCAGAAAAAACACCTTTGAAATACAATAAAGAGAATTTGCTTAACCCTTGGTTTATTTGCTGGGGATAGTGCTAAAGGTAGGTGAGTTGTTAGTGGTGAGTTGTGAAGAACCTAGAACATCGAACCATTAACGGTTAACATTTAACCCTTAACAATTAACGGCTTTCCTTTCGACAGTTCGACAATTCCCCAATTCGACATCAACCTCGAACCCAGAACTTTTTCAATTCAAACTCAAATTTCCTTATTTTTAAATCATGCAAACTAAAAAGCAATCTCTTGTCAATGAGCCAGATATAGAATACGGACACTAT
>LJXT01000164.1 GCA_001314815.1 Algoriphagus marincola HL-49 | reverse complement strand
CCTGGCGATGTCATCCCGCAACCGCCGGCTTGACGCAGTTTCTAGAGAAAAGTCCTTGCTTTTATTTCACTCCTTATCATGGGCACGAGAGGAACTTTTAAATGGCGCTGACTGGTTGGAAGTACAACAAAAAGTCATCCGTAATTTTAAGCAAACTGATGGTGTAGCTTTGGAATACTTTGATTTGGTAGGGACGGAAAGTTTCGAAATTTTGAAGGCTTTTGACCACAATCAAAAAAGCTCCCTTTGCGTAGCCGCCGAGGTTGGAAAAGTGAGACTAATCGACAACTTATCAGTAAATGCTTAGATTTGCGGCCTGAAAAAAACGGAGCCAATGCAAATTCAAATCATGAAGTCCAAAATCCACCGGGTAAAAATTACCCAGGCGGAGCTTCATTATGTAGGGTCAATCACCATCGATGAAGATTTGATGGATGCTGCCAATCTAATCGAAAACGAAAAAGTACAGATCGTCAACATCAATAATGGTGAGCGATTGGAAACCTACGTGATCAAAGGTGAACGCGGTAGCGGAAAAATTTGCCTGAATGGTCCTGCCGCTCGAAAAGTAGCCGTGGGAGACATCGTAATTATCATCTCCTATGCATCGATGGAAAAGCAGGAAGCATTAAATTTCAAACCAACGGTCATTTTTCCAGATGATCAAAATCGCCTAATCTAATGCTTCACCCCCGAATCAAACAAATCTTTCAAGTGCTAATTTCTTTGGGATTAGCCGTGTGGATTTTTTGGTTCTTGTATAAGGATATCGAAGTAGAGATACTTTGGGGTCAGGTTCGGACCAGTAATTGGTTTTGGATTAGCTTTTCCTTGATAATATCGCTTTTTGGGTTTTGGCTACGAGGGTGGCGGTGGACCTTATTGATGGATATGTCGGAAGGAAAGAAGGTCACCTACAGCGAATCTTATCATGCCGTGATGGTCGGCTATCTAGCAAACCTAGTCGTACCACGGGCTGGTGAGGTCGCTCGTTGTGGCGTTTTGACCCGAACCAATGGAATCTCCCTTGGGCAACTTCTTGGTACCGTCATCATCGAACGATCCATTGATCTTCTTTTTTTGATTGGGACTATTCTCCTGGCATTCCTAATCGAAAATCCACTTTTTATCAGCTTGGCCAACCAATTGGTCAATTTGGAGCAAATCTTCCAAGGGATTTTGGATAATCTTCCATTGATAATTGGTGCTTTTGGGGTTTTGGTTCTCTTTGGATATTTGATCTTCCGCCGATTCCGGCAAAGTGGACTCATTCAAAAAATCCAGGGTTTCCTTCGCGATATTTATGGTGGAGTGAAAGGAATCAGTCGATTAAGCAATCCATGGGGCTTTTGGCTGAGCTCAGTGCTGATTTGGATTATTTATTTTTTGACCATGTATGCCGTATCGATGGGGATTGCAAGTACTGCCAATTTGTCTCCCGGCGAGGTGCTTTTAGTCATGGTAATGGGTAGTATTGGCATGGTAGCGCCCGTCCAGGGTGGTATTGGCACCTTTCATGCACTCGTGGCCTTCATTTTGATACAGTTGGGAATCGCGGAGCAGGACGGAAAAATCTTTGCGGCAATAATCCACGGAACACAGCTGATTCTTATTCTCATTGCAGGGCTGATTTCTTGGATTTATATGTTGCAAAAACCTGCTTGGAAAAAACCTGAATCCGCGTAATTTCGTACTCAACCAAAAACTGAATTAGATTATGATATTGTTGATAGTAATTGTCGTTTTCTTCGCCATCATTGGATCGGTAGTGAGCAGTCGACTGAAAAGCAAATTTAAAAAGTACTCTCAGACAGCCCTTCAGGCAAATCTATCGGGTGCAGAAATTGCCAAACTCATGCTTGCGGATAGTAATATCCACGACGTGCAGGTAGTATCGGTGGAAGGTCAGTTGACAGACCACTACAATCCTATGAACAAGACCGTCAACTTGAGTCCGGATGTATATTATGGTCGAAATGCCGCTGCAGCTGCCGTAGCAGCTCACGAATGTGGTCACGCAGTGCAGCACGCTACCAAATATGCTTGGCTTAATTTCCGGTCCGCGATGGTACCTCTTCAGAATATCTCGGGCAAGATTTTAAATATTGTATTGATTGCATCACTCTTTGGTGGCTTTGCTTTGGGGCTTCCTTATGAGTTTGTCGGATACATCGTGGTTGGCTCTTACGGTGTGATGACCCTATTCACTCTGGTGACGCTTCCTGTAGAATTTGATGCTTCCAATCGAGCTTTGGCTTGGGTCCAAAATCGTAACATTGTCACTTCTTCAGAATACGCCATGTCAAAAGACGCGTTGAAGTGGGCAGCCATGACTTATGTAGTCGCTGCCTTGGCTTCCTTAGCGACCTTGGCATACTATATATTTATTTTTTTTGGGAATCGAGATTGATTCAAATCAAAATAAAATTCGGGAAGGGGCAACATTTTGCCCCTTTTCTTTTTTTACTATAAATTTCAACACGTAAAATAAACCCGAATTATATAATGAATTTTGAACTGACTGAAGAGCATATTGCAGTAAGAGATGCAGCGAGGGAATTTACTCAAGCAGAACTGCTACCGGGGGTCATCGACAGAGATACCGAAGCCCGATTCCCTAAGGAGCAAATCCAAAAAATGGGCGAATTAGGATTCATGGGAATGATGGTTGACCCCAAGTATAATGGAGGCGGAATGGATACGCTTTCTTACGTATTGGCTATGGAGGAAATCTCCAAAATAGATGCTTCTGCTTCTGTGTCCATGTCTGTCAACAATTCGCTTGTTTGCTGGGGTTTGGAAAAATACGGTACCGAAGAACAAAAAGAGAAATATCTGAAGCCCTTGGCTACTGGAGAGATTCTTGGTGCGTTTTGCCTTTCTGAACCTGAAGCAGGGTCAGATGCGACTTCACAACGGACAGAAGCCAAGCTCGAAGGGGATCATTATATTCTAAATGGGACCAAAAACTGGATTACCAATGGGTCCTCAGCAAGTGTTTATTTAGTGATCGCACAGACAGACGCTAGTAAAGGGCATAAAGGAATCTCAACATTTATCGTAGAAAAAGGCTGGGAAGGATTTATCATTGGTAAAAAAGAAGATAAATTGGGCATCCGAGGAAGTGATACGCACTCCCTGATGTTTAATGA
Organism: Algoriphagus marincola HL-49; assembly: GCA_001314815.1. GTDB lineage: Bacteria > Bacteroidota > Bacteroidia > Cytophagales > Cyclobacteriaceae > Algoriphagus > Algoriphagus marincola_A. Next base: position 3,589 of record LJXT01000164.1, on the reverse strand, counting down.
TGTAAAAGTCCCTGTTGGAAACAGAATCGGAGAGGAGGGCTTTGGTTTTTCTTTTGCAATGGAAACCCTCAATGGTGGCCGCATAGGTATTGCTGCACAGGCATTAGGCATAGCTGCTGGAGCTTATGAATTAGCCCTTGCCTACTCCAAGGAGCGAAAGGCTTTTGGCAAACCCATCAGTCAGCATCAGGCTATTCAGTTTAAATTAGCAGATATGGCTACTCAAATTGAAGCTGCACGAATGCTGGTATACAAGGCTGCATGCATCAAGGATCAGGGTGAAGACTACGCACATGCATCTGCTATGGCCAAACTCTATGCTTCGGAAGTGGCGATGAATGTGACAGTAGAAGCGGTACAAGTCCATGGGGGATATGGCTATGTCAAGGAGTATCATGTGGAGCGCTTGATGCGTGATGCCAAAATCACGCAGATATATGAAGGAACATCAGAAATTCAAAAAATAGTGATATCGAGAAACCTTCTCAAGTAAATATTACTAACCAGAATATAGGCGCAATTCAAAAAATTGCGCCTTTTTTTATTATTTTTTTTCTTTTTCAAAAAATACTCTAATTTTTATAAAAGAAAAGTGCTAATTTTGTAATCAGTATTTAATTAAATATTTTAATGGAATATTACAATAAGTTGATTGAATCGGTAAATATTCGCTTCCTCCGCGGATACAATTACCAAGTTCAGAAACCTTTCGCTGTGGCAGATCATAAGGAATTTGACAATATGCTAATTCTTCTCCACAATGGCACTGTCAAATTTGGTGAGGATCAAGAACTATTGAATGAAGGGGAAGTCTTATTTCTCCCGGGTGAAAAAAAGACCCCACTGACCATAGGAGGAGGAAATAAGCACGTGGATATTTCCATGGATAAGTTTCAGGAGAACAAACGAAAGTACCTCCAAAGTGTCAGCTTCAAAGAAATCAGAAACTCTGAAGAAGACTGTATCTCCGTAGTCAGCTTTGAATCAAAGGTATTCGACGTAGTCAACCTCTTCAATAGCTTAGATATTCCTCCCTTTATCATCCGATTCAATGACCGAATCGCCATTTTGATAGAAGATATCATGAAGGAAGTGGAGCAAACTTCCATCGGAAAAGAACGCTCACTTCGAGCACTCAGTGAGGCATTGGTGATTGAGATTTTGAGACATATTCTGAAAAACAGACTATTTGTCGAAGAGCTTTCGACCAATGTGACGTACTTCAAAGACCCTAGATTGATAGAATTATTCAAATTCATCAAGACCAACCTCGGAGGAGATCTTTCTAATAAGGTGCTAGCTCAAGTAGCCAATGTCTCAGAAGATTACGTAGGCCAATATTTTAAAATGCTAACGGGCATAAATCCACAAGACTACATCGAGTATCAGCGAATGGAAGCTGCTGTAGATCTTCTTCGAACTACCAAAAAATCTATTCGAGATATCGGAAAAGAGGTAGGCTACAAGGATACTGCCTATTTCTGCAGAAGATTTAAAATGATGTATGGAGTACCAGCCGGGAAAATGCGTCGCCGCGAATCACTCATCAATGTGTAAAGCAGCATTGTAAAACCGCTTATAATCTAAAACCTCGATTAAAAAATCGGGGTTTTTTTGTACCTGATTTCCAACCACAATCAGATCAGCATCTGCATCGAAGCAACGCTGAACCTTTTCTAAGCTATCCAAGCCACCTCCAACTATCAATGGCCTGTTTACAGCACTTTTGACTGCTTTGATCACTTCAGGAGATACTGTCGAATCCGATCCGCTTCCAGCATCAAGATAAAAATGACGCATCCCCAAGTACTTTCCAGCAAGCGCTGTATTGACTATCTGGTCAATATTCTGATTCAACAAAGGGAAGGTTTCGGATTTTCGGTGAACACTGCAGATATCTCCATCATTAACTAGTAAATAAGCCGTAGACAATATCTCTAACTGACTTGATCTAAGCTTCTCTACTGCTTTGACTTGTTGACCGATGAGATATTCGGGGTTTCTCCCGGACAATAAGCTCAAAAACAAAAGCGCATCTGCCTGATCGCTAATTTGCAGTTCGGAGCCTGGGAAAATCACTTTCGGGATTGATGGAAGCTTTTGTTGAAGAGCAGAGATCAACTCATCTACACCTGTTGTAAGTCCCTGACTACCTCCTATAAAAATCAAATCCAACTCAGCTTGAGAAGCCTGGCAAAAAAATTCTTCTTCAAGCTTTTCAAAATCAAACTCATCTGGATCGATCAACCAAGCGACCCCTCTTTTGCTGCTAAGGCTAAGTTCATTCAGTATCTCACTGACCCTTTTCGAACGTCTCGGTTTGATCTGCATTGAATAAATCCTTGAGGTATTTCTCTTTTGCCAATGCGAGACCTGCTATCAGCAATCGCTGCCCGATTCCGGGCCAAAAATTAGCTTTTTCAGACTTGGTGATCTTCTTCTCAAGATCCTTGTCCAGCAATCCTTCCCGCTGCAAAACCTCTAATACTTTATCAGTTTTTCGATTGGACTTTTTCTTTTTAAGCTGCACCACCGCCAAAACCAGCAGGGCTCCTGCCACGACGGCTCCTCCGACTTTGACCCAGTCCTCAGATTCTTTTTTTAGCAATTCAAGCTGCTTTTGAAGCGTTTGCTCTAGTTCTTCTGTTTGACGTTCCAGTTCACTCTTCATCGGAGTTCAATTTTTTGGTTGCAGATCCAATAAAATTCTTCAACCCATTTTGGATATTTTGCTTGAATGATTTCGAGTCTCGAACTTTGTAAAGAATCAAGATCATCAGCAAAAACAACAGTCCCACGATCAAAAAGCCGCTAAATGGACTTTCGAGATAACTGCTCAGAAAAAAGGCCAATGCCAAACTCAAAAATAACAAGACCAAAAGCATCAATCCCCCGATCACTACCAGCAAAAAGATTCTGGAAGTCAATGTCAGGATTTCTTCCTGAATGTCTTGTTTGATCAGATTGATTCGAGTCTCGACCAATTTTTTGATGGTCTGAGTGATTTCAGAAATATTGAGCATACCAAAAATCTAACAATTGTTCGTTGGACGAATATAACTTAATTGAGAAGAGCAAAAAAATCAATAATCCTCAAGCGTCTCAGATTCCTCATAAAACTTATAACGCAGGACCAGTTCAATCGCGATGCGAATAGCCTCATTGATGGGATAAGTTTCAGTCAGAAAGGCATCAATATCAGAAAGCTTAGAATAATAAGTAGATGCCATCGGAACCTGCAGCTCATGCTTAATGGCAGCGCTTGCTTTCGCAAAAGCTTCCGGTTTTGCTTCTTTGAGAACCTTACATAGAATCAATTCTTTTTCGCCTTGCTTATTGCGACGTGCAGAACTTGAAAAAAGCCTACAAATCAACCCCCTGTGGGTATGTTGGCTACAAAAACCCTTGCTACCATCTTCAGAGGTGGGACGATAAAGCAGACAAAACCCTTCCGATCCCAGAGAATCAAGCATGCGTAAATTTGACTCGATAGCTCCATTTTCATAGAGCTCCAAGGCAAATGGCAAAAATTCCAAAGGACTGGCTGGTACCTTTGGATTAGCACAGCATTTCCCACAGCCTACCACAC
>LJXT01000163.1 GCA_001314815.1 Algoriphagus marincola HL-49 | reverse complement strand
TGTATAATCAATTCTTTGAAGAGCCCATTTTTCGATCTCTATTCGCTTCTTAACCAGTTTTATAACTCTGTTCATTCCAAGAGTATCTTTTTTTAAATCTTTTTTGAATTCCGTTAGAAAATCTTTAGAACGTTTCAATTCCTTCCTTTCTTCATTCCAATTGTTGATTTGAAGTGCAATAAGAATCCCGATAACAACAAGGATTATTTCTCCAATAGCGTAAAGCAGATACTTGCTGAACTTGTTTTCGGTCAGTAATTGTTGCCTAATTTTTCTAAAGAATTTTATCATTGTTAGCAGTTTGTCATAATGAAGCACAACGCCTAACTAAAATGAGTATGTGCCCCAATTGCTAAAAGCGCTGAAATGTCTGTTTCGCATTCTCCTTTCAGATGGCTCAGTTCGCATATTCATTTTAGTGTTTGTTACAAACTTTTACGTTCGATCCAGCGATCAATTTTTGACTCAAGTAGCGTTAAGGGCATTGCTCCATCTTTTAAAATCTCATCATGAAACTCGCGAATATCAAATTGCTCACCGAGCTCTTTTTTAGCTTTTTCTCGGAGCTGTATGATTTTCAATTCGCCAATTTTATAGCTGGTAGCCTGTCCTGGCCATACCATATAACGTTCAATGCGTTGCTCTGCAACTAGTGGTGTTACTGGCTGATTTTCCAATACATAAGCGATGGCCTCTTCACGTGTCCAGCCTTTGGCATGCATACCGGCATCCACTACCAGTCGTACTGCACGCTCCATTTCGTTGTTAAGCCTTCCCATGTACTGATATGGATCTTTGTACATGCCTAATTCCACGCCCAAACTTTCTGCATATAAAGCCCAGCCCTCGGAGTAAGCTCCGGCAAAATAGGTCTTGCGAAATTCTATAATATCAGCTTCATATTGCGTTGCTATCTGATAATGGTGACCTGGTATAGCTTCATGGATAAAAATGCCTTCCATTTCGAAAGCATTATATTTTAGCGGATCTCTCACCGTTTCATAAAATATTCCGGGACGCGATCCATCTCTTGCAGGCCTCTTATACTGAGCATTAGAGCCGGCTTCTCTGAATTTTTCAACAGCTCGCACTTCAAATTTTGTCTTTGGACGCGTGTTGAAAAGTTTCTTTAGCTGTGGTTCCATTCTAGTTTCGAAACTCCGATAACGGTCAAGTACTTCCTCTGCCGTAGTGAAAGGAAAAAATTGTTCACCTGTTCGTATAAAATTGAAAAATGCCGATAAGTCTCCTTCGAAACCGGTAATTACCCGTATGGAGTCCATTTCTTTGCGAATTCTGGCAACTTCACTTAAACCAAGTTTATACACGGAGTCTGCACTGATATTAGTAGTTGTAGATTTCCTGAGTAGGTAACTGTATTCTTCCTCACCATTGGCATTATCCAGCAAGCCTGTTGTTTCCCTAGCATTAGGTATATAAGTGTTTTCAAGAAACTCATTCATTCTTTTGTATGATGGAATCAGGTAGGTCTCCAAAGCGTGCGTATAATCACTTTCAAGCTGCGCTCTCGTGGAACTGTCCATTGCTTCCGGCATATTCTTTAGCGGACGATAGAGCGTATTTTCAGATGGTTCTTTTTCATAAAGAGGTTTTAGCTGTGCAGGTACTTTCAGCATAGCCGATCTGGGGTTTGTATTCTTAAGTTCCAGTCCGCTTTGCATATTTTCTATGGCTTGATCTGTCCACTTTGCATAAGCTTTCATTCGCTCCATAAAATTCCTGTAATCCTGCTCATTGTTAAAAGGTATGAAACTGGTACCAGAAGCCATCAATGCGAATTTCTGTGGGAAGCTGGTTACAAACTGATCAACGGGCCTGCTAATCCAAATATATTTGTTATTCAGGTACTCATTATCCATTTCCAATTTATATTGTAATAAATCGAAACTCAACTTATCGTTTTCACTTAAACTGTTATAAGAAATGACCTTTAATGTGTCCAAATACCTATTATTCAGAGCAATAGACTGTTTGATATGCTCATCACCAATGTCAATGGCCAATTGGGCATTGTAATCATTTATGCCATTAGCCGTTGCTGACAGAGGATTCAGTGCATAATTGTCTGCTGAATATTGATCAAGAATTCCATTGATATCTACTTGAACCTCCTCTTTGGCAGTTGAGCAGGATAAGGCAAATGTTAAGCAGCTTAGGATGAGTATGTTTAGGTTTTTCATAGTCTATTGTTTGTAACGGTCGGCAGCTAAGAAACGTGGGGCATTTCGAAGCGATTATCTGTCAGCCATAGCTAAAGATAGCTCGGGGAGCAAACCTTTCGAATGCCATTGGCCACCCCATGTTTTCTTAGGTGCTGTTATAGCGCGTATTTCCTTTTTCAGAGTTCAATCGAAATCTTGACCTTCCCCCCCAATCCTTTTTCTACTATTTCAAAAAGCGTTTTAAGTGTAAGGTTGCTACCGTTATTCTCCACCCTTGAAATGTAGGTTCTCTTTTTATCTACTAATTCAGCCAATTGTTCTTGGGTTAGATTCTTATCCTCTCTTGCCTTTTTTAGTAGCAATCCAATTTTGAAAGATTCAAAGTCCCTTTCTAATTCATCTCTTCGGTCAGTTCCTTTGATCCCGTATACTTCATCTTTGATTTCTTTCCAGCTCTTCGTATTCATTTCCTTTTCTTTTTTCCTTTTTGAATTTCCTTTTCAGCGTAATATTCATCCATCAGCTTCGACGCCTTTTCTATTTCTTTGATTGGGGTTTTTTGAGTTTTCTTTTGAAAGCCATTGAGAAGTATCACTAGCTTTCCTTCATCGAAAAAACAAAACACCCTCCATATGTTAGATGCCAACTGAACCCTGGCTTCATATAGTCCTTTCTTTGTTTTGATAGGTTTCAGGTAAGTCTCCGGAACTCTTTCAAAGGTTTCAATAGCCTCAATGACCTTATAGATCTTATTCTGAACTTTCACTGTTTGCTTTTTTAGAAAGTTCTCAAAGTGGTCTTGATATGCTATGACTTCCCTAACTTTATCCATAACGCAAATGTAACTTAAAAGTTACTATTTTCAAAAATGTAAAAAACGATTGTGTAACGCTTGGGGTTCTAAATATGCGCTATAACGGTCTCGGCTATGCGTAGTGCGGGATTTTAAGGCACTTCACTTTCAACCAAGCACTCCCGATAGCTATCGGGATTGATAGAAGCACAAAGCTTGATTAAACCACTGAACCGCCACTTTTGGGTAGGTGCTGTTATAGGCTGTGTTTTATTTGTTTTGTCGCAATAGTTTCAATGTATGTTCCAGTCCTTCGTTACTTGTCCAACCAAAGTGTCCGGGAATGACAAATTTCCGTTTGGGGTATTTCTTAATCACTTTCTTAATTGTCGGGGCCCATACTTTTAAGTTTGCGTCCGCAACGTTCCCTAAATTTTTGTTTTCGGTGCTTTTTACTAAACAACCGCCATAAAGAATTTTGTATTCGTCAAACCAAATAACAATGTTGTCTTTTGTGTGTCCTTCGCCTGCATAATACGTTTCAAATTTATAGTTTCCGATGTTGAACACAGTATCGTTGTCAAAATAAAATTCTGCTTGTTTTTCATTGTGTTCTTTGCACAAATCATAAGTCAGTTTAGAGCTGTAAGTTTTTACGCCTTTCTGTTTTAAAAACTCAAGTCCTGCCGTTCGGTCATCGTGGTAATGTGTTGAAACTGCTAATACAACTTTTTTGTTGTGTCTAACCGAAATACTGTCAAGAAGCGGCTGAAACTGTGTCGTGTCCCAAGGTGTGTCAAAAAGCACAACACCATTGTCGGTAACCAAATACATACTGTTTGACGGAAACATAAATCCGTTCAAGTCTTTGTAAGTTGTATAAACGTAAAAATTGTCTGTCAAATGTTCAATACGAAGTTTCTTGTTGACTTGTCCGAAGAGCAAGATGTGTCCGAAAGTTAATAGTATTGATAATGTATATTTCTTCATTTTTTTGTCATTAATTATGTCGGGTTGTGCGGTCGCTAACATTGCCTATAACGATTTGCGTGTATGAGCAGTAACCGATTTAGAAGTACAAAAGTTTAAATTAAAAATAATGTTAAATAGAAGCAGTAGCTTAAATAAACCGCATAACTCGGTTATTGCTTATACACCTTGTTATATGAATGTAAAATTAAACGGATTAATATGGAACTAAATGAGATAAAATACAGATTTGTTATTGATTTAACAAAATTTTTCGTTGGTAAATACCACGATGGAGAAATTAAAGACTTAAACTTGATTGTAAGGAACGTGAAATCTTTATCAAATTTTATTAAAGAAATGTCCTTTGTTTATGATGAATCAATCTGGTTTCCTGATAAACCTGAAACACATAAGAATTTGATTGAGTTTAAGGTTCAATTATACAGTGATTTAAGTTATCTACCTTTCAGATTGTTCATAAACAAAGGAACAAATCAAGAACCTATTTTATTGAATGGGTCAATGATGTGGGAATGGTAGTTTAATTTTATTTCATATAACGTTTTGCGTGTATGAGAAGTAGCGGATTAAAAAGCACTTCACTTTCGGTTTAGTGCAAAGATTTATTAAAATCACTGACCTTTGATTTAGCACTAAACCCGCTATTTCTTATACACGCTGTTAGCACCAGTTGTTTTCATTTCATCTGTTAGTCAATTAGTTAAATAAATTAAAATTAAATATATAAATTATGAGTAAAATTAAATTATTATTAAACAAAATCTTTGGTCTAAATAAAATCCAAAGTCAAGACGATATTTGGAAAGTTGTTCCTAATAATTATGAAAGTGAATTTTATAAGAAGAATCCAAATGGGAAGATTTATAAAATCCCACTAAATTAACCCTTTCTTATCATTAAAAACTTTCAAAGCACCTAAATGAACAATATCACTTTCAAATATTTCATTGTTTGATTCAACTTTAACTTTAAATTTTTCGTCAGTAGAATAATTATTTAATAAATGTCTCACGTCTAATTTAAAACTAAAAGTAGATTTCGGATTTATCGAATATGATTTTGTTTGTTTTAAAACGTCAGTAAAACTATCAGCGTGTTTAATAGAAATACAAATTGAGTCAATTATGAAAATTTCATCATTTTTATTTTCAATGTCAACTTGTAATAGTAATGGGGTTGTCTTTTTACCTAATAGGTTGGTGAGAGATTCCCAAGTTGCAAATGTTTTTATTTCTATTTTATCCATAATTATATTTGTTTATTAGTTACTGTTTCGTTTTTTACAATTGGTGCTAACTTATTTATTTATGCACCTTTGGTGCGTTTATTCCTCCATTTTGGCTGCATAAATGCACCTTTTTTACGTTTATCTACAAATCATCAAATGGACTCTTCACATTCTCCAAGCTCTTTTGGGATACATGGGTATAGATTTCTGTCGTTTTGCTGCTGCCATGACCCAATAGCATCTGTATGACACGAAGGTCTGTTCCACTTTCCATCAAGTGGGTAGCATAAGAATGCCTCAACCAATGGAGTGTGACAGGTTTCTTGATTTTCGCTTTCTTCACAGCCGATTTGAGTACCTTTTGGATACTTCCTTCACTGTATGCATTTCCGGGTTGGCTTCCCTCAAACAAAAATGTCCTCGGCTTCGCAGCCAGGTAATATTGTCGGAGCATCTCAATGATTCTTTCACTGATCGGAACTATCCGGTCTTTATTACCTTTTCCTTTGTTGATTCGTAGGATTTTTCTTTTTGACTCTACATCTTCTAGCTGAAGATTCAATACTTCCTCCCGCCGAAGTCCACAAGCATAGACCAAGCTGAGTATGGTTCGGTGCTTTATATTTTGGTGTGCATTTAATAGAGCCTTTACCTCTTCTTTGCTGAGTACTTGGGGAAGTCTTTTTTCCTTCTTTGGATGCTCGATGGCTAATGGATCCAGTTTTTTGTTTTTTTGAATCGCAAAAAACTTCTTGACCGCATTGATCATCCCTGACTGATAGGAAACAGAAAATTTATTTTTGAGGATATAATCTTTCTGGAAATTGTGTAGATCTTTCTGATCCACTAATTCAGGGTTTTTATTTTCTAAAAATCTGAAAAATAATGCCAATCCAGAGGAATATTGCTTGACAGTTGATTCAGAAAGTCTTCGATTTCGCATGTATTCGATAAAGATTTCCAGGTCCCTTTTCCGCTCTGGGCTTAATTTAGGAAGAAGATTGATCGGATTCGTTTCATTTTTATGAAATTGGGAATAATCCACCCAAGCTAGTCCCTTGAATGCAGTCAATAAATCATTGATAATCGTGTCTGAATAGGGTAATACCCATGCTCTCTCGCGAGAATTCCATGTGGCATTTGGAAGCAATTTGATTTTTTTGATCAAGGTCTCATCATAAACCAACTCCACAAAGACTTGATCTGTACCTTTTATTCGGACATTTTTCACAAAAATGGTTTTCATGACTAAAAATTCAACCACCTTAAATTATCAATTTTTTAATTTCAAATGGAGTTTTAGGTTAGGTTTTTTACTTTTTCGATGCTTCTGCCTCGGTTCGTGTCTCCACAAATCGGAAGTTTTTTTGCTTTCTACTTGACACCAGAAAAGACCTTCGGGGTTCTTGGAAACCCCAAAGGTCACAAAAAGACCCCAACGGTTCCCATAACCATCGGGGTCCATCTTGGTACTTGATACTAGCTTCTTGATACCAGCTACTAGATACTTATTTACGCTTCTTTCTTCCAGAATAAAAAAACAAAACACCCCAGCAAGTGATCACTGAGGTGCTTTCTAAGGTCT
>LJXT01000003.1 GCA_001314815.1 Algoriphagus marincola HL-49 | reverse complement strand
ATATTAGATTTTTTATAAGTTCAAAACTCCATCTTTAAAAATCAGCCTACTATCAATTTCACAATTTTTCAGCCAATGCCAAAAAAAAATATGCTTCTAACAAACTGACCGGGGTCTTTTTCTCTAATTGAATTAAAGAAATTTTAAAGTCCCTAAAACTTCATCACCCATCCATGCGCATCTTCCTTGGTTCCGTACTTGATACCATCCAACTCAGCAAGTACTCGATGAGAGAAGGCATCTGAAGGTTTTTCTGGAAGTTCGTAGTCTTTTCCTTCGATATGAATCAAGCGGATATGGGCGATGGTTGCTGCGGTTCCGGTTCCGAATGCTTCTTCAATAGTTCCATTCTCGAAAGCACTTTTCAATTCGGATACACTTAAAAATCGCTCTTCTAATTCTTCTCCCCAGTCTTTTGCCAATTTCAATACGGAGTCTCTGGTGATTCCCTTCAAGATGGTATCGCTATGAACCGGGGCTGTGATGATTTTTCCACTGATTTTAAACATCACATTCATGGTGCCACTTTCCTCGATAAACTGATGGGTTTTTCCATCGGTCCAAAGCAATTGATCATAACCAGCCTTCTGTGCTTGAAGGGCAGGGTAGAGGGAAGCGGCGTAGTTACCTGCTGTCTTTGCAGAACCAGTGCCTCCTTCGGTGGCTCGGGTAAATTTTGTTTCCACCTTTACGCTTACTGGCTTGGAATAATAATTACCAACCGGGCAGGTGAAAATGATGAATTTGTAGGTATCAGACGGTTTTACACCGATGTAATCATCCGTAGCAAACATATAAGGACGGATATAAAGGGAAGAACCCTTTGCAGTAGGAATCCAATCCCGATCTAGATCAATCAACTGAGATAATCCTTCCATAAAAACTTCCTCTGGAATCTCCGGCATACACATTCTCACCGCTGATTCATTCATTCTTTTCCAGTTGGAATCTGCACGAAAAATCAAGGCTTCTCCAGCTTCATTTTTGTAAGCTTTCAAGCCTTCGAAAATTGACTGTCCATAGTGAAGGGCAGCATTCGATGGGTTTAATTGCAAAGGACCATAAGGAACTATTCTCAAGTCAGTCCACTCACCATTTTTATAATCTGCCACAAACATGTGGTCAGAGATGGTTTTCCCAAAAACTAAATTAGAAAAGTCAGTTTCAGCTAATTTGGACTTCTGAACCTTGGTAACGGGTATGGCTAGTGATGTCTTCATGTTCTTCTATACTAAAAGCTATTGCAATTTTATTTTCTCTTTTCTTTGGTGCAAGTCTCCCAACATTTTCGTACGGGGAGGCTTTTGCATTTTATAAATTAGGTTTTTAACAACCTACTTAATTTATCTACGTCTTGCTGGCGAATATAATTCTTTTCCAAATTAAGGTTTTAAGGCCAGCGCTGGTTTTCAAGGATACTTTAGAACCCTGGGTTACACCCAGGGCTACGCCAAGGCGCACAGGTATTCATAATTTGACTCCTTCAGAGTCTTTTTCTGTTAGATGTTCCTAAAACCAGAACAGCGAACTTTGAACTTTTTAAATTTATTTTAAAACTCTACTTCCCTCTTCCTACTCCCAACTCCCCACTCTAAAGATAGCTTCGTCGCGCATCAAGGAGAATCAGATGACTTTAATTACCCTATGCGCTTCTCGCTATGACGCTGGCTCCCCACTTCCCTCTTTCTACTTCCAACTCCCTACTTCCCCTCAACTCTCGGTCTCCAAGTCACCTCTTCAATCTCCAGTTCCTGGGCCATTTTTCTACCTAATACAAAGAAATAATCCGAAAGTCGATTGAGGTATTTCATGACCAGTTGATTGACTTCTTCATAGGAAGCCAGCTCTACGACCAAACGCTCTGTTCGACGACAGACTGTCCGGGCTAAGTGGCAAAAAGAAACGGATTGATGTCCTCCCGGAAGAATAAAGGCAGTTAATGGAGGTAACTGCTCTTCCATTTGATCCATCTCCTTTTCCAGCAGATCTATGTCAGATTCGTGCAAGTCTGGTTTTTTGACCTTGTCTTTGCCAGGACTGGTAGCAAGGTCTGCACCGATTGTGAAAAGTCTATCCTGAATTTCTTTTAAGATAGCTCCTCTTTCCTTGTTTACTTCTTGATCTCGAAGCAGGCCTACATAGGAATTGAGTTCATCGACTGTGCCATAGGCATCGATTCTCAAATCAGATTTTGGTACTCGAATACCTCCTAATAGTGAGGTGATCCCTTCGTCTCCGGTCTTTGTGTAAATTTTCATTCTACTCCCTGCTTTGATCGCACAAAATTAAGAATCTATTTTGAAAAGGGCAGGGTTTAGACTGCTTCGCTTACTCCGCGAGTAGGGTTGGGGTTGACTGTGTCGGACTCAACCAATCCATCCCGAAGTCTGACAATTCGGTGAGCATAGTGAGCAATATCATCCTCGTGTGTGACCATGATGATCGTATTTCCTCTGCTGTGCAGTTCATGGAAAAGCTCCATGATATCGTAAGATGTTTTGGAATCTAGGTTACCGGTAGGTTCATCGGCAAGAATGATACTCGGGTCATTGACCAAGGCTCTTGCAATGGCAACACGCTGACGCTGACCACCGGAAAGTTCGTTTGGGCGGTGTTTAGTTCGATCGCCCAAACCTACATTGTCCAATGCTTTGAAAGCCATTTTTTCCCGCTCTTCCCGATTAAATCCTGCATAAACAAGCGGCAAGGCCACATTCTCCAGGCAGGAAGCTCTCGGAAGTAGATTAAATGTCTGGAAGACAAAACCAATTTCTTTATTTCTGATTTCTGCCAACTCATTTTCACTCATGGAGCTGACGTCCTTATTATTCAAAATATAGGAACCTGAAGTAGGAGTGTCGAGGCAACCGATGATATTCATCAAAGTGGATTTACCCGAACCGGAAGGTCCCATGAATGCAACATACTCTCCACGATCCACGGTAATGGATACTGATTTGAGAGCCTGAATGGTTTCTGCTCCCATTTTATAGGTTTTGTTGATTTCGTTGGTTTCTATGACTCGACTCATGTGGTGTAGGTTTAGTTCGCTTAAAGTTAGGTTCATTTATGAGAAAAACCGAAACCAACTATCAAAATTTGCGCATTTGAAGCTGATAAAGTGTCTCTTGGTCAATCCATTTCGACATTTCTCCCAAGGCATCGGTAGCATAGTTGCTCAAGCCCAGCTCTCGGGCTGCTTGCACTTTCCGCATCCAAAGCACCGGATCTCGGTTAAATTCTGTCGCTCCATTCAGTATTTCGTATCGATCGAGGGCATCACTTTGAATGGCTTGTGCTGACCAAATCAAAGGACTATGATAGGGGTTACCGGTAAGTTCATCGGGTTTTCCAAGCCATTCTAAAAAGCTATTGATAGATTTCGAATCTTGAAAATCCGGGTTTTTAGCGAAGCTTGATAGAGCGGTATTTTTACCTTGTACTTTTTGAATAAAATCGGCCAATTCCTGGATATTACTTTTGTTTAAGTCATGGGATTTGCTTTTCAATAGGCGAATGCCAAAATCCGCCTTGAATCGCTCATCTTCCATTTCCCTCCAGGCTTCCAGCAGTGTATTGGCTAAGCTTTCATGCAGACGTTCAATCCAAAACAGGTATTGGGACTCTTCAGAATCAGGATTCTCATACCAGTTTCTAGGTTCCAATTCGTAGGCTAATCTTAGTTGCTCGGCCTCTTCATAGTATCCCCCTAAAATTAAAATCTCCCAATGATGGTTTTTGAAAGCTTGGAAGCCTTTATCCTTTGCCGCCAATAATTCCTTTCCTGCTTTTTTGAAGTCAAGTTCAGAGGCTAAAACCATGGCCGAAAGATGAAGGAAATATCCAGCGTCTCCAGGATTTCGGAAGGCTAGCCCATTTAAATTTTTGATAGCCTCACCGATTCGATCTGCCGCCAAACTCCGAATAACGGCGGTTTCCTGCAAAGGCATAATATAGGTTTCCATTTCAGGCTGCTGCCAAAGACTATCCAACAGTACAAGGTCCGCTTCAGGAGATTCTTGGGTCCACAAAGAGTACACATTTCGCAAGCCGGCTTGCTTCAAAAGAGGAGAAGTAGACTTTAATGATTCTTCTCGAAGGCTTTTTACCAACTCTTCGGCAGGAATATTTCCCAAAGCATTCTGATAAGCAAGTGCATTGATTTTGTTAGGTAAATCTACGGCTTCGGCATTTTCAATATTGAAGTTTCCGCTTTTCAACCGAGAAGCCAGAAGATTGCTTTTTGTCACCTTTTGCTCAAGAGGAGCATCGATCAAAAGTTGGATGGCTTCTTCCGCTCGATTGGTTTTGAGATAAAGCAAGGCTAGATTATTTCGAATAGCTTCGCTTTGCTTAAAAATTTCCAATCCATTTTCCAATAATGAGATAGCTTGGAAAAGTTTGTTTTCCTGGTGAAATCGCTCTGCTAAAAGTACAAAATTGTCCTCCTGCGGTGCTTCATACACGCTTTGTTCCAAGTGGCTTTTTGCAAGCGTTGGCTGTTTCAGTTCAAAGAGCAAATGGGCCAAAGCATTTTTGGCTTTCGGATTTTTCCTGTAGCGAAACCAGGAATTTTCATATAAGATACTCGCATTGAGTCTTTGATCGGTCGCATAGTAGTAATCACCCAAGACATGATTGCTCATGGCATTAACCTGAGCACCTACGATTCCATTGGCGTAGGCTGTGATTACCAACATGGCAATCAACCCTCCGAGACGAAGGTGATAATAGGGAAGAGAAAAAGGTTTGAAAAGGACTCGCTCCACGTTCTTTCCAGTATTCATGATGGAAAGAAAATTGGAATAAAGATAGATGATGAAAAAGGCTGAAATGCCTAATTGAGAATAAGTAAAGAGGTGCTTGAGCAATTCTTCTCCGGGTTGGTTGCCGGTCGCTTTCAATTTCCAAACTAACCACAAGACCAAGGCAAAACCTATTAAGTGCAGGGATTTTAGCACTTTGGGGGGAGCGATTAAATCGAGATCGGTGTTTCCCTTGACCTCGATTACGAAATAGCCCAAAACCCCTACGGGAATCAATAAATACAGCGGATCAAAAGAGGGAAGCCAAGAAAGAGGGTTTCCTGTTAGGTCTAATAAAATATTGAAAATCAGCAATAAGTAGACGATAGATAGAATTAAAAGTTGAATTGAAATCTTTACTTCTAAATTTCGGCTTGCTCGTGTAAGTAAGATGTAAATACCGGATATCATGGAATGTCCATTCCAGAAAACCCAAGCAATGCTGAGGCAAAAGACCGGAATCAGGGCATGTTCTGCAAGGAAGATGTCCGCCTGCTCTACGGTACTTCCCTGAATCAAAACCCAAGCTGAAATTCCTACAAATAGTAAGCTGACAACATAGCGAACTGGATAGTATTCGAATTTTCCGGATACATGGAAAAAGACAGGAGCCGCCAAACTTCCTGCAATCGCTACAATCAAGGGTAGGTTAGTGCTAAGCCCTTCAAAATTGAGCCCATTGAGATTGCTTAGAGTTAAGATCAGAATCCAGGCTGCACCCGCAATGAGGAAATAGAGCTTTTTGAAAGAAGGTATCCAAGCCAAAAAGGCTGAAATTAAAATAACAGAAAGCACTCCAAATGTCCGAATTTCAAGCAATGAAAAACTGGGTCTTAGAGATTTGAATTCTTGGAAAACCAGAAAATTATCTACTTCAATCGGAAAAGTCACTGGCCCAATCGCAGCAATGTCAAAAGGAATGGGCAGTCGGTCCAGAAAGTAGCCAGGAATGAGTTCCCGGTAAGGCATACGATCGAAGCCCACGAAATAGATCAATAAAAAAGCCCCGATTACGATCAAGGCAATGAGGATAAAGGAGCCGATGGCTGGAAGGGTTTGACGCATTATTATTCCAAAACTTTTGGTACCCGAAAATAATCTGAATCCCGCTTGGGAGCATTTTTCAGTCCTGCTTCATGATCCAAGTGGTTTCCAACCTTATCTTCACGCATATCATTGACTTCAGAGGACATCGTGGTCAGTGGTTCTATTCCCTCTGTATCGAGTTCATTTAGTTTTTCCACCCAGTCTAAAATCTGACTCATGTCTTTTGACATTTTTTCGGCACTGGATTCATCAAATTCCAAGCGTGCCAAGTGAGCGATTTTCTTAATGGATTCTTTGTCTATCTTCATTTGAACTTAGCTCAGTTTAATTACCAATCTTCCTATAAACGCCATTATCAAGTTGCAATTGCCTTTCGATGACTTCAAAGCATCTGTTTTTCAAACTTTCCTCCGTGGCTCCTTCTTCAGGAAAGATTGCCTCATGCAGGACCATTTTTGCCCGGTGAAAGTCAAGCAAAAACTTACCGTCCTCTGGCAAAATTAGATGATTAAACGACAATGTGACAGGAATGATGGGTATTTGTTTGTCCAAAGCAAGTTTGAAAGCCCCATTTTTGAAAGGTACCATATGTGGTGGCTGAGACGTG
Source organism: Algoriphagus marincola HL-49 (assembly GCA_001314815.1). Classification (GTDB taxonomy): domain Bacteria; phylum Bacteroidota; class Bacteroidia; order Cytophagales; family Cyclobacteriaceae; genus Algoriphagus; species Algoriphagus marincola_A. The sequence goes on along the minus strand of LJXT01000003.1, from coordinate 66,954 downwards.
TAAATGCCTCCCTCAGGAAAAATCACGATGCCGCTGCCTTCATCCAAAGCAATAGCAGCTCGACGCATAGTTTCCGCCCTGCTTTTTAACCGGGAGCGATCGACTGCGATATGGAGACTTTTGAAGAAATAGCCAAAAAGTGGGGCTTTTCGAATTGATGCTTTTCCGATGAATTGCACGTCTCCGGGAATGAAACCCATCATGGGAATATCGAGGTATGAGAAATGGTTGGCTGCAAAAATGTAGGCTTGGCCAGGGTTGATTTTGCCTCGAATTTCTAGATGAACTGGTTTGAAAATCAGGGTGAAATAAATTTTAGCCCAATATTGATTGATTCTTCTGCCATAAGGTTTCCAACCCGGTATCCAAATACAAACCAGGAAAAAAGGAAAAATCAATAAAAAACTAATCACAAAAAGCAGTGCAGCATAGATGGAATATATTCTTCGAAGAAGCTTAATCATGGTTGATCATGTGATTTGCGACTTTGATGAAGTAATTCATCATCAATTCCCTGACTTCTTGATCAAGCTGTATTTTATCCATTGCTTCAAGCATAGCATTCAGCCAATGATTCCTCATTTTGGGATCAATTTGCCACTGCATGTGTCTGAGTCTCAACCGTGGATGACCACGCTCTTCTGAGTAAGTTTGAGGCCCTCCAAACACTTGAACTAAAAATAAAAACAGCCTACGTTCAGCAGGTTTTAAATCTTCTTCAGGGTAAAGTTTCCGGAGTTCTAGGTTTCTTTCCACCCCTTGGTAAAAATGATGGACCAGTTCCTGTATTTTTTCTTCACCTACTGCCTCGTAGATGCTCTGAAATGGATTCATAGAGCAAACTTAGAAAAAAAGTAGAATTAGGCTTCGTACTTTTTGACCTTCAGAGAAGTTCCTTCCGTAGAAATGACGATAATTTTTTCGTCCTGATCAATAAAGTCTCCGCGGGAGTAGGCATCGAAGATTTCTCCGTCGATTTCGACGCGTCCACTGGGGCGAAGTCGGGAATGGACCTTCCCAACTTTGCCTTTGAGTTCATCAGAATAAAAAGAAGAAGTGTATCCTTCAGCCCTATTTTGAGTTGTGGCAAGTGTGATGGTGCTAAATGCCTTCCAAGAATTCACCTTTGGAGTCAACCAAAATATCAGAAAAACCGCTGCTATGGCTGCCAATATGACGGTGAGTAAAGAGACGAAGAGTTGCTCTGCAGGCACAAAAGAAAAGTCAAAATTTTCATTGGGCAGCATTCCCAAGACCAGGCCTGAGAGGATGAAAACTATACCTATAATACCAAATATTCCAAAACCGGGTATGACAAATAGCTCCACCGCCAGCAATATGACACCTAAAACAAAGACAATCACTTCCCAATTTTCAGCCAGGCCGTTGAGATAATAAGGAATGAAATAGAGGATGGTTGCAAGAATGGCTGCAGCCAAAGGAAAACCAACTCCCGGTGTCTGTAACTCAAAGTATATTCCCCCGATGATAATTAAAATTAGGATTCCTGAAATAGCAGGGTTTAGAAAGAAGGAAATGATTTGCTCTGTACTGGAGATTTCATATTCGATAATTTCGGCCTCAGCTATTCCCTGATAGGCAAGAATGGCATCAATCGAAGGATATTCTCCTTCACAAAAACCAAATTTGATGGCCTCAGAAACTGAAAGTGTTACTACTGAGCCTTCCTCCGTCACACCATCAATGGCAATTTTTTCATCCACCATAGCCTCTGCGATTTTTGGATCTCTGCCACTTGCCTCGGCAGTACTTCGCATCATGGATCGCATGTAAGATTGGTATTTGTCAGGTGCAGCGCTACCATCCGCACCACTTACCACGGTGGCTGCTCCGATACTTGCACCCGGTGCCATGTAAATACTGTCACTGGCGATAGAGATCAAGGCTCCGGCAGACGCAGCATCTTTGTTGATAAAAGTGTAGACCGGAATTGGAGCTTCCAAAATCATAGTTCTAATATCATCGGCATCATTCACAGCGCCGCCATAAGTATCCATTTCAATAATGATCAAATCAGCTTCCTTTTCTTCCGCAGATTCCAAAGCGAGTTTTACCCGGCGATTCATGGCAGGATCAATGTCCCGATCAATTTTGAAAGTGAAAATCCGTTCTATCTTTTTATCCTGCGCAGGGAGCTGCTGTGGGAAAAAAGAAATAATCATGAAAAGGAAAGGAAGAAGAAGTCTACTCATAGAAGCAAGATACTTTTTTCAGTCTAATATTGATTCGATTCGAGATCAAAAAAGCCAAATATCATATGTAGAGAATGAGGGAGTTGATTAATTGTTCAAAATCGCTCTATTTAGCATAATTCTTGTTCAAGTGTAATTGTTTGAAGTATCCAAACAACCCTTAACCTAAATTTAAGCATGCGATTCAACAAATTTCTTACTCTCGGTTTAATTTTTTCAGCTTTTGCAGGAAGTGCTCAAGCTGTTTCTGTCTTGGATTCCTTACGTACAGAAAAAAGAGGAGGGAAGTCATTTATTGTTCATCAAGTAGAAGCAAAGGAGACGCTTTTTGCTATTTCACGTCGCTACCAAACCCCCGTTGGTGAGATTGTTAAATCCAATGAATCCCTAAAATCAGGCTTGAAAACAGGTCAGGAAATCTATGTTCCTTTCATTGGTGAAGAGTCGATACCGGAAGGTTCGGATCTGCATAAAGTAGCTTCAGGAGAGACGCTTTATTCGATATCCAAAAAGTATAATGTTTCTGTTGATGAGTTGAAAACCTGGAATTCCCTGCGTGGAAATGACCTTAGCGTCGGTCAGGCACTGATGATTAAAGGTCAAGCTGAAACTCCTCAGCCTGCTAAGGCAGAAGTTGAGGAGGAGGAAGTAAAGCCTCAGCCAAGCCAGCCTACTAGCGTAAAGGCTGTAGCTGTCAGCACCGAAGTGGTTAAGGTAGAAGAGCCAGCTTCCAAAAAAGTAGAAAAAGCGGAGAAGAAAGCAGAGAAAATCGAAGAAACAGTCGAGCCTGTAGCTGAGCTGCCAAAAGCACCGGCCGAGGCTGTAGCCGTAGTTCCCGGTGATTGGATTTCCCATGAAGTAAAATCAGGAGAGACACTCTTCTCGATTTCTAAACAGTACAATGCCAAGGTGGAGGAGGTCATCCGATGGAATGGCCTCAGCTCAAATAATCTGAAAGTAGGTCAAGTTATTAAAGTAGGAAGAGCAGAACCTGCCCCTTCCCAAGTGCCGATTGTGGGGCAACCGAAAGTGGTCACTGATGTGGAAGAAATGCATGAAGCGCCAGATGGAGCAAGTTCAGGTGGGTTTAAAAATATTTCTGAAATGGGTCAGGCTGAAGTGATTCCTGGCACAGGTGGTCATAAAAAATACTTGGTGCTTCATCGCACAGCTCCCGTGGGAACGATCATGCGAGTTAGAAATGAGGAGAATGACGTGACCATTTTTGCTAGGGTAGTTGGGGTTTTGCCAGAAACTGGTGATAATTCCAAATTGGTCATCAAACTATCACAAGCGGCCTACGATCAACTCAAAGCAGTCAATCCACGCTTTCCAGTAGAAGTAGCGTATTAACTGATTATAAATATTTTAACGATCAAAGCCCATCTGTCTTCTATCAGGTGGGCTTTGACGTGAAATAGGGTGGTCTTTTGGCTGTTTTTTTATTTGCATCTAGGTCCTGCTGGCACTCAATTTTTATTTCTATTTCGCCGCCGTTCGTGCCTACCTTCGGTAGACAGGTCATCACGCACGGCCTTTATTCCTGATTTTTATGTCCTCTTGCTGGTACTTAGTGTTCGTTTACATTTTAAGATCAAGGGCCAGCGCTGGGAGGATGGTTGATTTTTCTACCCGGGGTTAAAACCCCGGGCTATTCAAGGTTTGACCCTTTCAGGGTCTAATGTACTACTTTAGTTTTACCTAGAATTTCGTGTCTCAAAAAGTCATGTTAGGCCTATATTTCACCGAACGAAGTGAGGTGTATTTCACGAAGTGAATTTCGCCAAAGGCATATTTCACCGAAGGTGTATTTCACAAAGTTTATTTCACCGAAGGTGTATTTCTTAATATTTTTTCTATACAGGAGTAAAAAACATTACCCGTCGCGTCTTAGGGAATAGAAAAACAATCACAATTTCCCCTAGTTTTACATTCATGCAATCTAAAACAGCCTTTTTCCTTTTGATATTTTTCGCAGCTTGTTTCTTTGCCAATGAATTGATGGCACAGCATCAGGAGTTAGATCTCTTTAATACCACCCGAACAGATTACAATCGGAAGGGTATGGTCATTTTAGGTTCATGGGCGGTTGGAAATATGCTTTGGGGAGGAATCGCGGCATCCCAAACTACCGGTTCCGATAAGGCTTTTCATCAAATGAATCTCTATTGGAATTCGGTCAATCTGATCATTGCAGGATTCGGATACTGGCAGGCAAGCAAAAGCCCGGAAGCCATGAGCCTTTGGGAGACTATAGAGGCTCAGCAGGGGATTGAAAAGGTTCTTTTGGTTAATGCAGCTTTGGACCTTGGCTATATGGCAGGAGGTCTTTATTTGAAGGAGCGTGGCCTGAGAAAAAGTAACGAACGACTGCAGGGCTTTGGGAAATCAATCATTCTCCAAGGTGCATTTTTATTAACCTTTGACGCGATTATGTATGGTTTTCATAGCCATCATGCGCAGGCTTTACCGGAATTTGTAAATCAACTTAGTTTAGGTCCTACGGGTTTTTCCCTCCGGATTCCTCTTCAATAGTCATTTGTCAATCCCAAGCTTCTAAGGTAACTTTGCATCCTACCACAGAAGTATGAACAAAATTCAACTCTTTTTTCATTACCTATTCCGATTTATCTGGAATTTGATATTTGTGATCAGCTATCCAATTCTTGCTAGTTTTGGCTTGCTCTTCATCGGTGTCACTTGGATTTTTTCAAAGCTTTCACAATTGCTTGCTCGTATTCGACCTGAGGGTAAAAAAGTGACCATCAAAGCTTCAGATTGGGAGACCTTGCCCCATACCAATGAGCTAATTGAGGCTCTGGAAGTCAAATCGATCATGTTTGGTCCTTCAGGGTTTAAGCTTCGAAGAGTGGATGGTGTTCCTTCCATTTTATCCGATTATGTATTTGGTAATAAAGTGCGGGTGATCGAGGAAGGCTTGATTTTGGAGAAGTGGAATAGCACTGATGCCAAAGAGCTTCCTGATTTTGATATTTGTCTATACAATCCGGATGAAGATAGCCTGAGACCACTTACCAATATCAAATGTTTTGACTGGCATGTGTCTGAGAGAGGAGAACGGGAGTTGTTTTTTAAATGGTTTGATGGAACCCAAGGAGGAGAGGTAAAGGTCGCTCTTTAAGCCAATGCAAGATCTGAAGGGTTTTTTGGATGAAAAGGTTGAGCAATACAATCAACCGGGATTTATTACTTACGATCCAATATCCATCCCACATTTTTTCAAGAAAAGACAAGATATCGAAATCTCCGGTTTTTTTGCATCTATTCTTGCATGGGGACAGCGTAAAACCATAATTTCCAAATGCTTGGAGCTTTTTCGACTAATGGATAATGCCCCGCATGACTTTTTGTTAAATCATCAAGAGAAGGATTTAAAGCCCTTTTTACTCTTCAAGCATAGAACATTCAATGACATAGACACGCTATATTTTATTCATTTTCTTGCCTGGTTTTATAGGCAGCATGACACGCTTGAAGAAGCTTTTCTTATCGGCCAAAATCACTCTATCGATGGAATGGAAAGCATGCTGAAGGCTTTTCACGAGTTCTTCTTTTCCTTGCCAGATGCTCCTAGCCGTACGAGAAAGCATATCGCGACTCCTGCACGAAAATCAGCCTGCAAGCGAATGAATATGTATCTTCGCTGGATGGTTAGACAAGATGACAAAGGAGTGGATTTTGGGATATGGAAAGGGATACAGCCCGCTCAGTTGATCTGTCCTTGCGATCTGCATGTGGATCGCGTTGCCAGAAAGTTGGGATTGATCACCCGAAAGCAAACCGACTGGCAGACTGCTATCGAACTTACAGAAAGACTGCGGGAAATGGATCCAAATGACCCCGTCAAATACGACTTTGCCCTTTTTGGTCTTGGGGTGGAGGAGAAGTTTTAGAAAGCAGAATTAATGAAACTTTTTCACCTCGGGTGCAGCGGCAGATGTCGAGAAATCCCGAGTCAATCGATCTGCATAATCATCCAAAAGCGCCAGAACCTTATCCCGATTTTTTGATCGTACAATCAATCCTGCATGGTATTCCAGTGGAACTCTAAAGTACACCTCCGGGTCATCAAAGCTGCTTAAATCAGGATTTTGGAATTTGGAAAGTGTGAGTACAATTCCAGCATATTGCTTGACGCTTTTGGGGAGTTTATACTCCTTTCCTCTGGCAAGAGAATCTTCGATTTTGGCCCATTCAGTCCAGAGATTGATGGATGTAGCTGCTTCCACCATTTCTGCCAAATGAGCTCCTCCCACGCGTGAAGAGGTTTCTAAAAAGTAGATTTCCCCATCTTCATGACACTTGATGAATTCGGTATGAGTGGCTCCTGACTGTAGGCCAAAGGCCTTCATGATATCTTTATTGACTTTTTTGATGGCCTTTTCATCGTCAGAACCGTACTCCAAATTGGCTGATCGGAAAATCCCACCTCCTTGAGATATTTCCATTGGGGTTGCCAAGTACTTGGAAACGGTCAAAAAGATGTTTTTTCCGTCTAGCATAAGACCGTCCGCATGATAGACATCACCCGGCTTAAACTGCTCCACGAGGTAATAAAGGCGATTGTCTCCTAGTTCATGGATATGTTTCCAGAGTTCCTCCTTGTTGTGCACCTTAATGATACCGTGGGCTGAGGCTTCGGAGCGAGGCTTCAGTACCCAAGGGGCTGGAATATGATCCGCATATTGGTTGATATCCTCGTCATTGAATAGGGGAGAAAAGGCAGGTACATTGATTCCTGCATCTTGCGCTTTGATCCGCATGGCAAGCTTGTCGCGGAAGTATCGACCGGTAGTTTGCCCCATACCTGAGATCCGCAAGTTTTCTCGAAGGAAAGTTGCTTTTTCTACATCATAATCATCCAAAGCAACGATGGCGTCGATCTTATTCTCCTTCATCAGCCCTCCAACTCCTTGCAGGAGTAAATTCAAATCCCAATCCAAATCTTGGCCCGGCATGTAGAAAACTTCATCGATGTAATCAAAAGCCCAAGGATGCTCTTTGAGATTTTCTGATGTCACCAAAAAGACCCGATTTCCTTGTTTCTTGAGAGATATTAAAAATGCATTTCCTTTGAAGTAGTTGGAGATGCAGAGAAAAGTTTTGCCCGAAGTATCCATTTTAAAGAAGATTTTCGATCAAATTAAGCAATAAATTGACACCATAGGATGTGCCGGATTTGGTTTTTGCAAACTCACTATCTCCGAAGGCTACACCGGCAATATCCAAATGAGCCCAGGATGGGTGTTCATCGGTGAAAGCCTGCAAAAATGTAGCTGCGGTAATAGCTCCTGCTAGCGGTTTCCCATGGTAGTTTCGAATGTCAGCAATCTCACTGTCCATTTCTTTGGCATATTCCTTCCAGATGGGAAGGGGCCAGGATTTTTCCCCGATTCCAAAACCTGAATCCTGAATTTGCTTGGACAGGGACTCATCGTTTGAGAACAAAGCAGCGCATTCATACCCAAAAGTTCCGACAGCAGATCCAGTCAATGTTGCAAAATCAAGGACATGGTCCGTTTGGTAGTTTTTGACCAAATAAGCCAAACCATCCGCTAAAATCAATCGTCCTTCTGCATCGGTATCGACGATTTCTATGCTTTTACCTGAGTAGCTTTCAATGACTTCGGAAGGTAGATAGGCATCCTTGTCAATGGCATTTTCCACCGTTGGCACAATGCAAGTCAGATTGATTGGGACTTGGAGGGAAGCGATGAGTTGGGTTGCTGCCAAAACCGCCGCTGCACCGCCCATGTCTGATTTCATGTAATGCATCCCCTGAGTCTTCACATTCAGGCCTCCGGTATCAAAAGTGACTCCTTTTCCGACTAGTCCGATGTGTTTTTTGGCTTTAGGCTGTCGGTATTCCAAAATGATGAATTGGGGTTCTTTAGCAGAACCTCGTGCCACCGCCAAAAAAGCCTCAAGGCCCTCTGATTTTGCCTTTTTCCGATCAAATATTTTTGCTTTTAGGCTTAGCGTTTTGGATGTCTTTTTTGCCCAATCCGCCAAATACTTGGGTGTAAGTACGTTGGGTGGAAGATCAACCATCAGTAAGGCCTCCAGCTTGGCATCCAAGATTTTCGCTGCACGCAACAACGTCTTTTTGGCTTCGGACGAACTAGAGCGGATGGCAACTTTCAGTTTTTGAAATTGTTCTTTCCGCTCCTTTTTGAAAAAATCTAAATGGTAAGCTCCTAATCCTAAGCCAATTATGCTTGCTTCCATCAAATCCGCTTGGTCAATTTGACTGAAGTTCAATTCCATGTTTTCTTTCACCCAATCTCCCTGCTTGGCCAATACTCTTCGGAAAGCATTCTCAACTGATTTATAGCTTGGACTATCGCCTAAACCTAGTAGAAGAATGATTTGACTTTCATTCGAGAAAGCATAATGCGTATTTTCCTTCCCGCTGAAAAGCAGTTCTGATATACTTTGTTGCGGAAAGTTTTGGCTTAAAAAATCGGAAACCTGACCGCTTTTGAGAGGAAAAATTTTCAGGGAAGTCTGTGATTTTGACTTTGGATTCAGTTGAAATTGCATATTGATTTAGTCAGGTTTGTCACTAAAGAAAAGCCATTCAATGGCTTTTGGGAACTCATCGCTCCAGTATCTTTCATTGTGTTTTCCTTCCATATTGATGGAAAGGCGCACTTTCATTTTTCCTTGAAGGCTTTCTCGCCTTAGTAATCGCTTTCGGAATTTGGTCACATGCTTGACCATGGTTTCGCTTTCGTCTCCGCCTGCATAGAGGTAAAGTCTAGTTTCCTGCGGTTCAAAAATATCCAGAAAGCCAAGCTTGATCTTGGGTATGACCCAAAGCGAGGGAGAGAAGACCATCAACTTTCCGAATACCTCCGGATAGATCAATCCTGAAAAAATACTCACTAGACCTCCCATGGAACTTCCACCAATACCTGTGAATTCACGCTCAGCTTTGGTGCGGAAAGTTTTATCCACAAAAGGCTTCAAAGTGTCGGTGATGAAGCGGATGTATTTTTTTCCGTGACCTGCACCAAGTAGGGTTCGCCCTACATTGTATTCCTGAATGCGCTCTGATTCTGCATGCTCGATGGCAATGACGATAATCTTCCCAATTCCGTAGTCCGACATGACCGCCAGCTTCTTGTCTATCTGCCAGTTGAATTCGGACTTTTCGTTGAAGAGGTTTTGAGCGTCCTGTAGGTAGAGAACCGGGTAATGCTCATCACTGGTGTCGTAATCATTGGGGAGGAGTGCCCAGATTTTTCGGGTTTTATTGAGTTGGGGAATTTCAAATTCCTCCGAGATCAAATGTACCTTTGGCAATTGACTTGGGCGGTAAGGAAGCCAGTTGTGACGCCATTTAGCTACTTTTTCGACTCGCTCGAGTTGATCATCATTCCAGTGCCGATTGGGAGTTTTATTTCCGTATCGATCAATTTCGACTTCCGACCAGTCTCCTTTTGTGAATTTGTAGATCAGTTCTCCTTCAAACTCTTCACCTTCCGGAAATTCAAATTCATAGCGCCCCTCTTCAATTTTTTCCATGCGGAAATTATAGTCCTGAGTCGCCCAATTATTGAAATTACCCGAAATATATACGGGTCTATTATCATCATTCGGAGTGAGTAGAATGATTTTTTTGGTATGGGTGACAGTGGACTTTACAGGAGGCTCTTGTGAATTCATCAGCAGGTAGCAAGCGATGGCTTAGCCTTGCAAAAATAGCTTATACCGCTTCAAAATGAAATGTAATTGAAAATGATTATTCAGAATGTGAAAAAGAGGTTTTTCTGTCAGACTCTTTCATGAGGTCTAAAGCGGATTTCCTCCGGGTAGGGGAATGCATGAATGAGTTCACCGCTTTTTATTCTTTTTTGAATTTTTTGCCAATGCAGCGGGTCGAAAAGGTTTTTGTGATAATTAAGGAAATGCTCTTTTAAATCTTCTCTGCCAATCATCCAGCGCCGAAAATCTTCTGGAAAGACGTCATTTTTGGCAATATCATACCAAGGCTCGGAGGCATAGATCTGCTCGTATGTTTCCGCTTTTGGTTTCACTCGGAAGTTCATATCTGTCAAAAACTCAATCTCATCGTAATCATAGAAAATGACTCTTTTTTGACGGGTGAGTCCAAAGTTTTTGGTCATCATATCACCTGGGAAAATATTCGCCTGCGCTAATTGTAATATGGCTCTACCATAATCCTCTGCCGCTTCCAAACCATCCTCTGTGGTGCAATCATCCAAGTAAAGGTTGAGTGGTATCATCTTGCGCTCGGTGTACAGGTGTTTGATAATCAATTCATTGTTTTCAATTTTCAAGAGCGAGTTGCAGGTATTTCTCAACTCTTTCATCAGTTCCGAACTAATGCGATCAAGTGGAAGGTGAAAGTATTCGAATTCATGGGTGTCTGCCATCCTACCAACGCGATCATGCAATGAAACCAACTTGTATTTTTCCCTTACTTCTTGCCGGGTCATGCTTTTTGGTGGTTCGAAATGATCCTTTACCAGCTTGAAAACCACATCTAAAGAGGGGGAGGTGAACACAGTCATCACCATGCCTTTGACTCCAGGTGCAGGAATAAACTCATCCGAAGATTGATTTACATGGTCCAGAAAGTCGCGGTAGAATAGCGTCTTTCCATGTTTGTTGAACCCGATTGCGTTATAGAGTTCGTGTGTCTTTTTATGAGAAATGACTGAGCTTAGAAAACCGACCACTTGCGATGGGACATCAGCTTCGACCATAAAATAGGAGCGGGTAAAGCTGAATAAATGACTCATAATCTGCCGATCAAAAATCAGAGTATCCACGAAAACACCTTTCTCTCCATGAAGCATAGGTATAATAAATGGCATCCACTTTTCACCAACGAAAGTCCTTCCGATCAGGTAGGCAGCCTTGTTTCGATAAAAGACCGATTTGAGTATTTCTGTGGTAGTTTCTGGGCCCGGATTGTACCTGGTGAGAATGACATCTTTGACACTTTGAATTAAAAACTGGATATCCTGCTCCTTATTCAGGTAGGGAACTCCCATATCAAAATCATCCAAAATCTTTCGTATGATTGGCTCAAGTCCCATCTGACTGGGATAGACATGGATCATATCGCTATCTCTACTCCATTCACAAGATTCATGGCCCTCCGTCAGGTACATCAATTCAGCATCTATTGACATGCCCGGAAAAGCTTTGCGGATGACTGAGTTGAAAAAAGTTTCGGCCAACTCCACATCTGGCCTTCCCAATATCAAGCTTTGGTAATCTTTCCTAATAGAAGACCAAATGCCTCTGTCGGAAGCATTCTCTCCAAGCTTTTCATGAAATTCATCCGCTAGTTGGAATAGAAGATCCTTGTACAATCTCAACCTTTGTCTATGGTTGATTTGCATATTTTGCCAATTTCGTTCCCTGAAATATCTTGGAGCGAGTCGTGTATAGGTATTGAAGCTTCGGATGTAGCTTTCAAATCCATCAAAGATTCTTTTGGCCAATGATTGGGGACTGTGGGGCATCGCTAGGCTTGGTATTTTTTTTGAAAATACAGAAAAAATAAGACCCTTCAGGACTGCAATGAAAAAGTGAAAATTTATGCAGACGATTGCATAAAACTTTGATTAAAAATAGATAGAATGTTATTAAAATTTTTTTTGGAAAAGATTTCTGTCTTTAGGCTTGATTTTAAATGATTTAGGTCAAAAATTATCTGGAAAATAAAATTTTGAAAATCTTTCGCAATCGATTGTTTGGAGTAATAGAAAACATTTTCTACTTTTCGACAGTATTCATAATCGAATATCTACAATAGGTTTAATAGGTTTGAGAGCAGGAAAAGGTCGGGTATTAGCCCGGCCTTTTTTGTGTTTAAATGTGCCCTTTTTTTGGAATGTCTTGTTGGAAGTCTCTTATCTTGCATAGGACATGAATCATGATGAATTAATCGTTTTTTTGAAGGATCGGCTTCGTCATCCATTACCGGGGAAAGAAGCCCATTTACAAATGGCTCCTCAACCCATCGATTTGCGTCGCTTTGACCCTAGGGTTCCGGACTATCATCGAAAAGGTGCCGTTTTGCTTGTTTTTTATCCCGGGGAATCTCAGGTTCTTTTTCCGCTGATCAAAAGACCTGTATACAAGGGAGTTCATAGTGGACAAATTGCCCTTCCGGGAGGAAAGATGGACCCGGGGGATACAGATATCTTCCATACCGCTTTGAGGGAGGCGCAGGAAGAGGTTGCTGTGAATGCCGAGAGGGTTCAGATCATCGGAAGGCTTACCGATCTGTATATTCCGACGTCCAATTTTCTCGTGACGCCTGTGATTGGTGCCATCCATGAAGTTCCTGAATTTGTTCCTGAAATCAGGGAAGTCGATATGATCCTCCCCACGCAACTCGATTTTATTCTCAATTCGGAAAGAAGGCAACGGACGATTTTGAAAATCAGTCAAGAATTAGAATTAGACACGCCATACTTCGATCTTCACGGAGAAATCGTCTGGGGAGCCACAGCCATGATATTGAGTGAGTTGGCACATTTGCTTGCAGAAGGCTGATCTATTTCTATTGGGCTTTTGACCTTTTGTTGGTATTGTTGTAAAAACTAACCAGAATAGCATGGAAGGACAGGAACCTCTAATTACCAATGATGCCATTGTTTTTGGCATTTTGCTGGCCATTTTAGCCTTAGTTTTCAGTACAGCCTCTAGCCAAAACCGGATTCTTCAGAAGTTTTATCGGGTGGTGCCGACGGTATTGCTCTGCTACTTTATTCCAGCGGTGCTCAATTCCATGGGAATAATCTCCGGAGAATATTCGAATCTTTATTTTGTTGCCAGCCGCTATTTCCTTCCTGCATCTTTGGTGCTATTTACCTTGAGCATAGACCTGAAAGGTATCCTAAAGCTAGGGCCGAAAGCACTTACCATGTTTCTGGCAGGTACGCTCGGGATCATGCTGGGAGGTCCATTGGCATTGCTTACCGTAGGCACATTTTACCCTGAGGTATTGGGAGGAGAAGGCTCTATGGAAATCTGGCGTGGACTTGCTACGATTGCCGGCTCGTGGATAGGTGGAGGGGCTAATCAAACTGCCATGCTGGAAGTATTTGGTGCAGATGCGGATCTTTTCGCCCAAATGATTGCTGTGGATGTATTGGTCGCCAATCTATGGATGGCATTTTTGCTTTATTGGGCAGCCAAGCCAGAGAAAATCGATCATTTCTTCAAAGCAGATACCTCTGCTATTTATGAACTACGGGATAAGATTGCTGATTTTAGGTCCAAAATCATGCGGATTCCTACGCTTTCTGATAGTATGGTGATTCTCGGTATCGCATTTGGAATCACCGGTGTTTCTCACTTGCTGGCGGATAACCTTGCACCCTATATTGGAGAAAATTATCCGCAGCTTAAGGATTATTCCTTGGATTCGACTTTCTTCTGGATCGTGGTTGTAGCTACTACTGCTGGCTTGGCTTTGTCATTTACCCGAGCAAGAAACCTCGAAGGTGCTGGTGCCTCTCGCTATGGGTCAGTTTTTTTATACATTCTAGTTGCCACCATCGGTATGCAAATGGATTTGGGCGCTGTCTTAGATAACCCTATCTTATTTGTCATAGGAATTCTTTGGATGTTCTTCCACATTTTGATCATGCTTCTGGTAGCATGGTTGATCAAAGCTCCTTTCTTTTATGTAGCAGTGGGCTCTCAGGCCAATGTAGGAGGCGCTGCATCCGCACCAATTGTAGCAGGAGCTTTTGATGCATCATTGGCTCCGGTAGGCGTGCTTTTGGCAGTGCTCGGCTACGCTGTGGGTACATATGGTGCTTACCTTTCCGGCCTGATGATGCAGGCTGTTTCGGGTATGTGATTTAACTTATATGAGGTACAAACGTGAATTGATTTTTGTATGTACAGGTTCGGACTGTAAAAAGGCAGGAGCAAAAGGCCTGTGCCAAGAGCTTAAAGAATCATTTAAAAAGTCGCCCTTGAAAGGAAACTGTAAGTTGATCAAAACCAAATGTATAGACCATTGTAAGTCAGCTCCTGTGGTTATATTGAATGATCATTTTTACAAGAAGACTAATTCGGATCAACTATTGAAAGAACTGGAAAAGAAGCTGAAGTAGCAGACTCATGAAAAATACGAGCAAACGGAATTCCAGTGATTGCTTAATTTTCTTAACTCAAAGGACAGGAAGCTGGAAGAATGGAGATTGAAGCATGAAAAATCTAAACCTCTGACCTAACTCCAGCCGATAATTTTTTACCGGAAAGGTAACGGCTTGTCACACAAAAAATCCCGCAAAGCCGGGATTTTTTGTGTGGTGAAGTAAAGCTTAAAGTTTTTCTATTTTGACTGCCGTTCCACATGCGGTTACCATCAGCATACCATCACGGATAGTCTCATAGTCCAGATCGATACCGATGATAGCGTTGGCACCAAAACTTCTCGCTTGCATTTCCATTTCAGTCATCGCAGTGGCTTTTGCTTCCCTTAAAACCCGTTCGTATGAACCTGAGCGACCTCCTACAATATCTGTAATGCTTGCAAAAAAATCTTTGAAAACATTGGCACCGATGATGGTCTCGCCGGATACGATTCCTAGATAGTGTGTGACTTTGTGCCCTTCCAGGCTGTTGGTAGTTGATATGATCATGGTGTTAGTATTAAAATTGAACCTCATTAATCACGCAAACTAAAATAATTTGTTCTGATTTGCATGTCAGCGATTAATTTGGGTCATAATTTATAATTAGCAAAGGTAGCCTTGATAAATTATCGGCTAGAATATCTATCTTGAGCTATGGATTTGGGGAATATTATTTACATCATTGCGATTATCATCTACTTCATCTATCAGGCCACAAGTGGTAAAAAGAAGGCAAAGAACCCTGAAATGCCTGATAATCAATCTCCCGAAGATGAAAGCAAGCCGGTCACTTTTGAAGATTTGCTAAAAGAAATCCGGGATATTCAAGAAGGTAAGCCCAAGGAGGAAGCCAAGCCAAAGCCCAAACCTCAAACCCCACCAAAAAGAAGAGAATCCTTCGAGCCTATCAAGGCTGAAAAAGTTCCTACTTCTTCCTACAAACCTCTGGAAGAGCAGGATGATGAAATACAGTATTACAAGGGCGCTTTCGAAAATTTAGACCCAAAATCAGTCAAAACCTCTGAAGGAATTCCTGAAATTCCATCCTCTTCCAGCGGTGAGCGTCTTATCAAATATCGAAGTAAGCAAAAAGTAAACCCTTACGCCAAATTGGTGAAAAATAAAGATTCTTTAAAGAACGCCATTGTCCTCAAAGAGATCCTCGATAGAAGGCATTTTTAGGCTCTAAAAAACATTTTAAATCCACAAAGGCTTTTGTTCTCGTATATCCAACGAAACATTAGCTATCATGAAAACAATTCAAGTAAAATCGGGGAATCTGACAAATTCCCGCAGAGCTTTTCTGGAAAAATCCGGTTCTGTACTCGCTATGTCCGTCTTTGGACTTTCTTTTTTTACCAGTTGCTCAGATGAAGGAGATACCACTCCTCAGACTCCCCCTACAGGCGGAGGAAGCGGAATTACTGTAGCAGGAAATACGATTACTATTGATCTAAATCAGCAAACTGGGCTAGCCAATAGTGGAGGCTGGTTGCTTATCATCGAAGCTCAAACTCTTGTGGTAAATGTGGGAGGAAGCTACAGCGCTTTGACTTCTGTGTGTACCCATTCTGCCTGTGACAGAAACTGGAGTTATTCAGGCAATCGATTCACTTGCTCATGCCATGGATCACAGTTTGACACAGAAGGAAACGTTCTTCAAGGTCCTGCTAATCGACCGCTTGAGCGATTTGACACCAGTATCAGCAATGATATTTTGACCATCACCAAGTGATGAGAAGGCTTGTTTTATTCGTATTCTTTTCTGCGTTCAGTTTTTTGACCTACAGTCAAAACTTTGTCACAGAGGACGGAAAAGCTGTTTTCACTTCCAAAGCTCCTTTGAATGAGTTCGATGGTGTATCTCAGAAGCTCCATGGATTGGTCGACCTGGACAAAAACTTGGTGGATTTCTACTTGGACCTGAATACCCTCGATACCGGAATAGGACTACGGGATCGTCACATGCGTGAAAATTATCTGGAGACAGATAAATACCCCTTTGCAGAGTTTACAGGAAAAATGCTGACTGTACCTGACCTAGATTCTGGTGATTGGGTAGCTGTCGAGGTAGAAGGTATTTTCAAAATTCATGGAAAAGAGAAACAAATTCAAATTCCGGGAATGCTGAAAAAAGAGGAGAAAGGCCTTGTGAAATTACAGGCAGACTTCGAAGTGCTTTTAGGAGACTTTGATATAGAAATCCCAAAATTGGTCTTCTATGAATTGGCTGAAAAGCAGTTGGTTCATATTGAGGCAGATCTAAAACTACAGAACTGATGCAAAAGCTATTTACTTTAATATTGATTGGCAGCTTGATTTCCTTTACTGCGAAGGGACAATTAGAGCGAAAACTGGTCAATGAAAATCAACCGGTGGATCTGATTTTTCATGCTCCCAGGCATATCAATCTGCTTACTGTAGAGCCCTTGGACAAAAAGACCATGCACTTTGCCATCATGCATACTTTTGGTACGCTGAATGGAGGTGTTGAGAACCTGTTTGGCTTGGATAATGGTGCAAATATTCAGTTTAGTTTTGAGTTTGCGCTTTCTGAGAAGTTTTCGGCTGGAGTTTCGAGAAGTAGCCGGGATAAGGTTTACCAGGTATTTGGTCGATATCATTTGCTTGAGCAGCGCTTAAATGAGTCTATGCCAGTCAGTGTCAGTCTTGCAGGTGGATTGGGAGTGAATACCAGTAATTATGATTTTCTCCCTGAAAATGCTCCCAACTTCTCAGAGCGAAGCAATTACTTCGCTCAGGTGATGATTGCCAGAAAGTTCACTGATAGAATCAGCCTGCAGCTGAGTCCAATGATGGCTTATTTTGTAGACCCTAGGCCTGTTTATCAAATTGAAGGAAGCGAAAATTTCTATCTTGCTCTCGGTTTTAGCGGGAAGTTTAAAGTCGGAGAGCGCTCTTCGCTGACTTTGCAATACATCCCAAATTTGAATACAGATCTTCGAAGCAATTTTGGAATAGGTTGGGACGTGGAGGCTGGTGGACACGTGTTTCAAATGTATTTTGTGACTTCTCAGGCGTTAAACGAACCCTATTTGCTAGCCGGAGGCAATGGAGTACCCGGTGAAGAATTTAGACTTGGATTCAATGTGAATCGGGTATTTGCGATTGGTCAGAAGAAGAGATAGAATGTCGATTTGAAAGTTATTCTACAAAGCATTGTCCTGTTGAAGTGGAACCATTAATTATATAGGCCTTTAAACGGTCTTAAAAAATTAATCCCTTCTTCTATAAACTTGAATTTCAATCTGACCATCTACTTGACCTTCCTGCATTTGGTAGGAAGGTTCGAGTAGGCTTCCCAACGGTCTAATATCCTCTTCCTCTTGAGGATAAGCGTGCTGGTAATACTTGTAGATAAAGACCCGAATTTCTTCCGGAGCGGTTCGTATCAAAGAATCAGCACTTTCTATAGGAATAAGTTTTTTATCAGTTAAACCTTGTTCTGGTATGAGTACTTCTCTGCTGAAATAAATGAAGTTGTTTACTAGTATAGGTGTTTGATTTTCAGGAGATAATAGCTCCTTATTTAACGATTTAATTAAATTTTGATAATCTTTTAAGCCTTTTTGATACTGAATAGCCAAGATAGCTGGACCTATGAGGACTAAGCTAAATGCTGCAAGTTGCCAGCTTGATTTTGGAAGGAAAAGTAGGACTGCAAGAACCCCCTGAAAAGCCGCAGTTTTCCAGTCATTTTGAAATACACTGATGGTGACACCTAGAATCATTAAGGACATTATTGTCCATTTCATTTTAGGGTTAGTCTTCCAAGTTTTCCAACCACTGCCAATTAAAAATGCCATTATCGGAACGATCACGATCAGGTGACGTGGGTTCAGGTAAATGGGATTGTAGAGTTCGAGGGTAGAACTCATAAACCAAAAACCGATTAAGAGCGACAGGAAAGCCAAAGAAAACTCAAGATCTATTGGTTTTTTTGTCTTTAAAGCATTCCAAATTCCAGGAATAGCAAAGACTATCCAAGGCCAATAAATGCGTTCTACAAAGGTGGTGATTGGCAAATAGCTCAATCGTCTCCATATACTTTTCCAGCCTTTGTCTGCGTAGGTAAATTCAGAAACGTAATGCCCTGCATTGATAGAGGAAACCCGGTAGAAAGGATCTCCAAACTTCCACCAGAAATAAGCCAAATAAAGAAGTATGACGGATAAGCCCAAAGCAATCAAATAGCCTAGAAAGGATAAATTCATTTTTTTTGACCTCCAGTCAAAATATAAAATTAGAATGGGAAAAGTACCCAATAAGACCATGGTTTCTTTGGTAACCATTCCCACGAAAAAGCCAATAATGATTCCTAAAGCTGCCAAAAAGGGCTTTTGAAAGCGAAAGGTCGATGCGAAAACCACAAAAGCAACGCATAGTACCAATAAAGCATCAGGATATACCTTGGTCAAAAAGTGCAGCAAATATACCTGCGTGAGCATCCAAATGCTAAAAACCAACTTTCCTTCTTTTCCTGATTGCAGGCGAATGAGCAATAGAAATGTAATCAGGTAGGCTAAGAGTGATATTGCCGATGCCCAATGGGGATTCATCCCAAACCAATGCACAATTAATCCTGCGGGTATGTAAGCGCCCCAGCGACTAGAAAAGTGATAATCGTTTGTGGCCATTTTTCCCTCCCAAAAATCTCTTCCTGCAAGCAGGTAATACACATCATCGCTGAAAGTAATCCCGTCAAAACCAAAAAACCAGTAGCCAAAAAGAAAGATCGATCCTCCCCATAAAACAACAGAAGGCCAATTCCTTGAAAACACAGCGCTTTCATTCCTATGCATACTTCCAAAATTAGGCGATTTCAATTCCCTTTTTGAAAAGAAGAAATAATTTATTCACGACAATTACTGACAAAAAAGTCAATAATTACTTTCAAAGTGATAGTTTAGGGTCCTTTTTTAATTCAAAAAGATCCGAATATGGCAGCATCAGGAAAAGTAGAGCAGCAAAAAATTCTCCGTGTTTTCAAATTAATCAATCTTCTTAGAGGGAATATTGGGAAGCCGGTACATCGATTGGCAGAACTGTTAGAAACTGATGTTCGGACAATCTACCGATATTTTAAACTTCTAGAATCCTTGGGTTTTAAGGTGGAAAAGGAGTTTAGCAAGTACAAATTAGCGGAGTATCCCGGGAGTATGGATACAATGAATTTTTCTACTTTTTCTGCTGAAGAAAGTCAATGGCTAAGAGAAATCATCGAAAGTAAAGGGAAAAAGAACCTGCTTCGGGATTCGGTTTTACAAAAGCTTCAGCTTCGATCGGAGCTGCGAGAGAGCACGGAGGAGCTATTTCGTGCAAACTTGGGTCGAATTATCGACGAAATTGGGAAAGGAATTCAGGAAGAGCGACAAATCTGGCTTCGTGACTACTATTCCTTGCACAGTGATTCTGTCAGTGATCGCTTGGTGGAGCCGGTCGCATTTTCAAAGAACTATGAATTTATCCATGCTTTCGAACCGGAAAGTGGCTCGATGAAGGTTTTCAAAATTGAGCGAATCGGAGAGGTGATCGTATCCAATGAAGCATGGAAAAATAAAAAGAAGCATGAAATTCCTGAGGAATCCTTTTTTGGATATACTGGGAAAAAGCGGTTTCATGTCAGACTTCGGATGAGCAAAAAGGCCTACCAACTTATGCTCGAGGAATATCCAAATGCTCGCCCTTCGCTGAAAACTGAAAATCGTAATCAGTTTATTTTCGAAGGTAATGTGCCTCAGCTTCCTGGATTGGGTCGATTTATCCTGGGATTACCCGGTGAAATAAAAGTAGAGGAAGGTGATGAGATGAAGGAATACCTTTCCGCCCAAATTCTCCGTGCCAATTATTTTTAGAGATAGCTTTGTAATTTTTTATCGGAAAACGTAAATTCCTGATAGTCAAAACCAAAACCTTTTTAAAATGAGAAAAACCATGAAGTATTTTTCAGGGCTTCTATTTTTAGCCCTGATAGTTCAGTCCTGTTCTCAGGAGGAATCGCCACAGGTCTCCCCAAGTTCGGAGTTATCCCAAAGTCAAGAAGTCATCCCTCAAACTCAGATCAATGAGTTGATTTTTAAATCCCTTCAAGAAACCGGGGATTTCAAATGGGAAGAGCAAAGTGATTTGCTGATTTGGTCCGCTATGATGCATGCAGATTCCATCTTGACGATAGGGTATAAGCCAAGCATGGAAAGCCAGCCTAATTCAAGAATTGGTCTCGAAAAAGTTACCGATCCTCAATGGCAGGCCGCCGCTCAGAAAATTGTTCAAACAATTGAGGAGACGCTTGATCGTAACCAAAGCCCCAAATATCGTTTGGCGGATGAAAATGCATTGATCCATCCAGATTTGCCGTTCTTGGAGGTAAAATTCACGGATTTATCTATGATTCAGACACTTCGAAGTATGGGAGAAGTCCGTTACATAGAGCCTAGATCGTATGAGTTTGATTATGCCTTACTTCAGGAAGACGACCCAGATGCCCGTATCTTGAGCGATGCAGGCTGCGAAAATAGCCCTGGAAATGTTCCCTCTTCAGACTTTTCACTAATTAGCCCATCGGCTAAATCTTCCTGGAATTATGAGGATATGGGAATTGATCAAGCTTGGGCCCAAAGTACAGGAGCAGGTATTACAGTTGGAGTAATAGATACCGGGCTTTCCCCTGACCAACCGATGTTAAATGGATTATTCAATTCTGGAGAATCATCTGGAAGACAAGTGCTTCGCTTTGGTACACATAAGACCGGATGGTGGTTTTGGAAGCGATACGATGGACCTGATGATCAATGCGGTCATGGTACGGCAATGTCAGGTGTGATTGCATCGCCTCGTAATACTGTTGGAAACGCCGTCGGTGTCGCTTACAACAGTAATTTGATTTCAGTTCGGGGTACTTCGGATGTGATTGTTAATTCAGGAAATGAAAAAGACGGTGTTGCTGAGGCTTTGGTGCTATTAGGCAATCGATCTGATGTGCGAATTATTTCCATGTCTATTGGCGACGTTTTTTCAAATTCTAAAGTGGCTGATGCTGTTCGGTACGCCTACAATCGCGGAAAACTGATTTTTGCAGCAGCAGGAACCTCCACCAGTTTCACCAATTGGGTAGGAGTGATTTTCCCTGCTAATATGCCCGAGACTGTTGCCGTAACTGGAGTAAAGGAAGGTTCAGGCTACCAGCGTTGTGATACTTGCCATTCTGGCTCGCAGGTTGAGTTTACTGTTGTAATGGAGCGCTCAGGAAGCAATAATAAACCATTGACTACGGCCAACTTTGGAAATGATCCAGCGACTGTCGGAGGTTCATCAGTAGCTACTGCCACGACCTCCGGTATTGCAGCTTTGGTATGGTCAAAAAATCCAAATTGGACAAGAGATCAAGTACTGCAAAGAATGCGTGAGAGTTCAGACTTGTTTCCTAATAAAAGTTCTCAGTACGGCTACGGTAATTTGAATGCTGCTGCAGCCGTGAGTGGGGTGTACTAAATTTCAGGATATACTTAAAATCAAAGAATCCCTGACCGAAAAGCCAGGGATTCTTATTTTTCAATCATTTGAAAGCTCTTTATCAGAGCATTTCGGCTAGATTTTCAATTTTGCTTGCAAGATCCAATATGGCTGCAGCATAGCGCTCGTCCCATTCATCGAGTTTTTCGGTTCGATTGATAGCAACCTCATACTGAATACCAGGCAAAATCCAGGAAGCATAGCCAGAAAATGGGTCATTACAGACATAAAGTGACTTGTACCAGTCTCCGTAATACATGCCCTGAGGATCGATCCAACTCTTTTCCAAACCAATCAAACCCTGATTGATTTGGATCTGCTTCGCTTCATCAAGAGTCCCTAAATTCATGGCTTGATTTAGTTTTTGCTGATAGTCGGCAGAGCTTCTTTCCAGTCTTACCAATGCCTCTCTCACGAGTTGGAAATCTTCAAACTCCGGAGCAATTTCTTTCACATTTTTCACAGCCTGATCAAAATGCCCTTTCAAATCTTGTGCATAACGTGGTACATCGTAAGGGATAACATTCGCATTGGCCATTCGAAGCGTCACCAATCCGAAAAGTTGTGCGACAGCACCACCCATTTTGAAGGTAGGATCTACAAATTTGCTGTAGTAATTGAAGTTGTCATAATTTGAGTGATAAGCAGTCACTCCTCCGGTACCACCACTTAGGCTAGGAATTCCTACATGCATGTAGAAACCAATGTGATCCGATCCGCCTCCAAGGTTCCGAATGCTTGGCTCGGGATTATTTCCTGCCCAAATTTCAAACACCGTTTTCGTCGAATCCGGATATATGATTTCCTGAGATGCATCGATGATCAGCTTCTTGAGGGTAGGGGCAGCGGCTGCGCCAAAATTTCTTCCAGAAACCCCAGCGTCAAAATTCATGTACGTAATGGCTTTCGCAGAAAGTTCGTCGCGAAGTTGCTCCACCCATTCCGTAGAGCCTAAGATTCCCTGTTCTTCTGCATCCCAATGCCCAATCATGATGGACCGGTCTGGTCGCATTCCTTTTTTGGCAAGTTCACCCAACGCTTCAGCTAGGGTCAGTAGCATAGCCGTTCCTGAGTTTGGATCTGTAGCACCAAAGCTCCAGGCATCAAAGTGGGAACCTAGAATGATCCACTCATCGGGGTATTTTGCTCCCTCGAAGGTTCCGATCACATTATTGACACGTACAAAATCTACGGGTTGGTCTACCATCACCCGTACTTTCAGGTCAGCGCCTCCCTCGATTTTATAATCAAAAGGAAGGGCTCCTTGCCATCCTTCTGGAACAGGCTGACCGTTCATTCTCGATAAAATCTCCTCTGCAGCTCCGTATCCGATAGGAGTCACGGGTATAGTGTGAAATGCCACATCTTTGGGATCTAACCTGTCTACTTGCACAGGTCCATCCAAGGGAAGTGCTGGCTCGTAGGGAGTCAAAGGGTCTCCTGTCCAGTCTAGGGTAAGCATGGATCCACGCTGAATGGTAGTTTCATTGTAGTAAGGTCCTTTCGGGTAAACATCCCCTTTGGTGAAGCCATTATCGATGGGATCCGTATAGACGATGAGACCAATTGCACCTGCCTGTTCGGCGAATTTTGCCTTAAATCCTCTGAAATTCCCTCCATACCGAGCTATCACAACTTTTCCGGTCAAGTCTATTCCCATCGCTTCCAACTTCTGGAAATCCTCTCTTCTTCCATAGTTGACATAAACGACTTCGGCTGTCACGTCGCCACTTCCTGAGTAGGCATTGAATCCTAGGTGAAGCCGATCGTCTTTGGTGAATGGATCTTCTTCAAGGACTTTCTCCTGTTGGGAAAGCTTCATTTGTACCGGTGATACGATTTCCAATTCTGATTTGCCGGGATCATTGGGAAGGTAGACATCGTATGGATAAAGCTGCACATCCATTCCCGCTTCTTCCATGATCTTTTTCATGTATTGCTGTACCAGCTCATTTTCTGCTGTACCGGCGATATGCGGGTTTTTGGTGAGTTCCTGATGGTGAATTTTGAATCGGCTAAAATCCACTGATTTCAAAAACTCCTGTTCGACACGCAGTCTTTCGGCTTGATTTTTTTCAAAAAAGCCATCCTGCGCAAAAGCAGCGCACAGTGAAAAGGCTGTCAAAGCCAAGGATGCTGTGCTTGTTTTAAATAAAAACTTCATAATTAATTAGGTTGGATAATCTCAGAGACGGAAAGTACCCCCTCAGATTTTTGGTTGACAATTCGCTTGGTTCTTAAATATCGATTGAGCTCATATTCATCATAATTGGGACTGGCTGGATCAAAACTTGAAACTCGTACCCGCCCTCTGGAATGGATAAATTCATTGTTTCCTATCCACATACCCACATGCACCACCCGTTCTTTTCGATCATCGGTAGCTTTCTCCCCAAAAAAGAGAAGATCTCCCACTTGCAGGTTTTTCCAGTTTTTTTCTGTGTCCACCTCTTCCCCTTCGTTGATCTGTTGCGATGCATCCCTTGGAATGACCTTTCCGTTGAGGTAAAAAATAGTTTTGGTAAAACCACTGCAATCCATTCCTTTTATAGAGGTGCCTCCCCAGAGGTAGGGGACTCCAAGCATGGATTTGGCAGTGGAAATCAGATTGTCCACAGATGTTTCTCTACTGCTGATCCAATCTTCCCAAGGCATCAAGAGGGCAGATTCTACCCAACCCTCGCGACCATCCGGAAGTTGTACTTTCACCCAGTTTCCATCACTTGCTAAGCCTGTCAAAATATCTCCTGCAACCAGATCGGAGACCATTTCTTTTTGGTCTTTTCCCGTCCAGACATGACCCGTCAAAGGAGTAAATACCACTTTTGGAGCTTCATACCACTTCTCTAATTCTGCCTCAGTCATTAATTGAATCCCAGCCTGATCTACCCAAGAAATGTACTGATCCGGCGTTTGCACCATGTACCAACTGCCATCGCCTTTTAGCACCGTGAGGGGAGTGCCCATGAGTGCTTGGGTTGCTAGTTCGGCGGAATGTCTCGGTTGGCTTCGGATATTGGCTACCGAGATAGTTACTACAGCCTTGGTTTTACCTTCCAAATCCGCATCAGGCAAGCGCTTGACAACATTAGTGAATTGAATTCCTTGCTCATTTAGCTCAGAGATAAGCTCATCCAAAGCGGTCAAACGATCCGTTTCTCCTTTTAAAGAATCATTTTCAAAACTTAGATTCCAAATTGCCACCCGCTTGTCCGGTGCTGTGGTAGATCGGAAGCTTTCAATTAGCTGATTGACTGATTGAGTATCATCGGGTGTAGCGCATGATGCCAGGTAAAATACCAATAAAGCGGGCCATGCCGATAGTAATTTCTTCATAGCATTAAATATAATACAAAAGAAAACCACAAGGACTCCTTTATCAAGGGGGCCTTGTGGTTTCTGATAGGGTAAGGTTGAATTAATTCGCGTTCAAATCAGGAGAGCGCTCCAAAAACTCTTGGTATAATCTGATATGTCTATTGCTTAGAGGAATGCGATATCCATTGATGAAAACATGCATGATTTGAGATCGTGTTTCGAATGGATCTTCAGTGGCCACGATGAGGTTGGCAACTTTTCCTGCTTCAATAGATCCTAACTGATCGCCCAAACCAAAAATCTCAGCTGGATTGATGGTTACGGCTTTCCATGCCTCCTCTTTCCCCATGCCATAGGCGGCTGCAAATGCAGCGTGGAAAGGAAGATTTCTGACATTCTCTGTTTCATTGGTTCTTAGCGCTACTTTTACTCCAGCTTTGGCAAGTTTGCCAGCATTGGTATAAGCTGCATCATATCGGTCAGATTGACGAGAAGGAAGATCTTGAACTGGACCAGTAATAACAGGGATACCTGCTTCAGCAATTTCATCAGCAACTCTCCAGCCTTCTTTCACACCTGAGAAAATTACACGGATATCCATGTCTTTGACCCACTTGATGGCGTTTTGAATATCTGTAGCAGCATTCACTTCGATCATTAGCGGAAGCTCTTTAGAAATGACCTTTGCCAATTGCTCGATTTCTGGGTAGTACTCAAGTTCTGCACCATTGCTGCTCAGGTCATGATACTGCTTGGCTTTTTCCATCAGCTCGTTGGCATCTTTCAGAGCTTTCTCACTATCCTTCTTGATGTCTGCATCTGATCTTCGGTCATATCGCCCTCTTCTCGCTGAGCTAGGGAAGTTCATAGCTACCGCCTTAAAACCAGCATACATTTGATCAGGAGTATAACCTACCAAATTGATAAGCGCAGCTGTTCCGGGGAATAGTCCACCACTAGGCTTTGCAATTACAGTAGTAACTCCAGAAACTCGTGTAACCGGGATGGCCTCTGAATTTGGATTGACAGCTGTAAGTGCTTGCATATTCGGCGTTACATTTCCGATCTCTTGATAATCAACTGTTTCAGCTACTGAACTTACCTCAGCTAGACCCAGTGTCGTACCACTATCGATCATGCCTGGGTAGATCACCATTCCACTACAGTCAATTACTTCAGCTCCATCCGCTGAAACATTGGAGCCAACTTGTACTATTTTTCCATTTTCTATCAAAACAGAAGCACCAGAGAGCACACCTTTGGTGATGGTGTGAACGGTTGCATTCTGCAATAGGAATTTTCCTGATCGGGGTTTAATAAATTCCCCGTCAATTTGCGCCATGGCCATCATTGGCAGTAGGGCAATCAGGAAGGTCAGAAAGGTTTTATTTATTCTTTTCATGTCTTCGATGTTGAGGGGATTATTGATTCATTTGGAATAAGGCACTGGCAGTCTCAAAAAGGTGCTCAGTGTCCTGCATACAACGATGGTTGTGCTCAGTGAGTAAAATAGGCTCTACGGTCTCTGTAGGACTTACCTGCTGACGCTGATCATCTTGGTCCTCCTTGATATCAAAGTACTTGACTCCATCCACAAAGGTCATTTGAGGAATCGCATAGGAAGAAAGTGGATGGCCTTCGAAAATCGCCACGTCTCCGTGCTTTCCTTCTTCGAGTGAACCTACCTTATCACCAATACCCAACTGACGGGCAGGGTTGATAGTAATCATAGCCAATGCCTCATCATCAGTGAGATTGCCATATCGCTGAGTTTTAGCAGCTTCGTGGTACAAATGACGGATCAATTCAGCGGAGTCAGAATTGATAGAGGTGAGCGCCCCGTTTTTTTGCAAAATGGCTGCGTTGAAAGCCGTGGAGTAGTAAACCTCAAATTTGTAAGCCCACCAATCAGCAAATACCGAAGCACCCATGGTATACTCAGCAATCTCGGGAGCAACCTTGAACCCTTCGTTGGTATGTTGGAATACCAGCTTTTTAATGCCAAAATCTTTTGCCACATTGATGAGCATGTAGATTTCGTCAGCGCGGTAGGAGTGACAGTGAATGATGATTTTACCATCTAAAATGTCTACCAGTGTCTGTAGTCGCTCATTGTATTCAGGAGCTACAGCGTTACTTCCTTTTTGACTTTTAGCTTTATTGAAATCTTCCCAAGCTTTTTTGTACTGAAGTGCTTCGCTGAAACCATTTCTCAAAATGGCTTCTACTCCCATCCGGCTTCTTGGTTGGATGCCATTTCCTCTACCGTGTACTCTTGTTGGGTTTTCTCCCAAAGCAAACTTGATCGTACGAGGTGCATCCTGCATGATGATGTCTTCAGGATTACTTGATCCCCATCTGTGCTTAAGTGTGGCATTTTGACCACCGACTACGTTTGCCGAGCCGTGCATGGCATGTGAAATAGTCACACCACCTGCCAAGGCTCTGTAGATTCCGATTTCATATGGATTGACTACATCTTTCATTCTGACCTCAGCTACAATAGGAGCAGTGGCTTCGTTGACTACATCCAATGCCACGTGTGAGTGTGCATCGATAATACCCGGCATCACATATTTACCGGTAGCATCTACTGTGGTTACCCCGGAAGGAGCATTTAGATCTTTCCCGATTTTCTTGATTACGCCATCCTGAATTAGGACATCGGTATTTTCATAAGTACCATTTGTGACGGTTAGTACCGTCCCATTTTTAATTAACACGCTCCCTTTGGGAGATTGTGCCCAAGAAAATGACAAGCATAGACTCAGACAAAGTGCGAGTAGTATATTGATTTTCTTCATTTCCTTAGTTGTTTGAAATAAAATTTGGATTACGGGTTGCAGAGATTGGGAAAGAACCAAACTGTGCGATGTTCATAGATCCGTCCATTGAGTTTCCAGAAATTTCTCCAGAAACACTTACAGAAATTGCCATACCACCTGCGCTGACTTCAAAAGAGAAGCTCAACTGTGAACCCGAAATACTTACATCAGAAATGGGAGAGGTAGCCGTTCCATTTCCTGAAGGATCGTCATACGTAATGGTTCCTGAATAATCATCTCCATCTTTTTCGATAGTAAGCTTTCCGCCAGAGCTTCCTGCAGGAGTCTCGGAAGTGTAGTCCCAAGTTCCAGCGACTTCTACAGTTGCTTCCCCGTTACCATTCTTCATCTTGGTTTTAATTTCGTAATCGAAAATGCTTCCATCTGCGACCACATGCTTTATCTGAGAATCTTCACTGAAAATTGGACCGGTGGTGATTACCAGATTGGCAAGTTTTCCTTGCTCCACCGTTCCAGCGATTCGATTCATTCCAATCATACTAGCAGCGTTGGTAGTCAAAGCAGCCATAGCCGCTGACTCAGTAAGTCCTGCTTCGATCATTGCACGAAGAGACTTCATCGCATCGCTTGGCTTGGCATCGATTGTAGAAAATGCGAATGGTACACCCGCTTCTGCTAATTTACCGGCTTGTGCAATGGTACGATCGTAGGATTCTTTTACTCTATCATATTGAGCTTGAACCGCTTCATCCACATCATTTTTTTGATTTTTGATAGCCTTATCCGCAGGGGTATCTAGCTTTAGAATGACGCCCGTACCACTTGATTTCAGCAAATCAATCACTTTGTCATATTGCTCAAGTCCATAAACCACCAATTTAAAACCCAGTTCTTTCTGAAGGCTGATTGCTCTCCGTACTTCCAAGTCATTTTCAACCTCGAAAAAAACAGGAATTTGGCCATTGACAACTTCAGTCATCGCTGAGTATGTCGGGTTGATTTCGGGCCGGCTTACTCCTGAATTGGAAGCAAATGCTGCCATTCTGTCCTGAGTCAGACTGGTGTTTTTGTACACATCTCTAAACTTAGCCATGACGCCTACCGTGGTCCCCGGATACATTCCTCTAGATCCATTCAGACTTGCCGCAAGTGCTGTATTTGCTTTGATTAGGTTGGTTGAGCCTTTGGTTCCCAGTACCATGATCGTACTTTTTCCCGCTATCATTCCTCCATCAGGAAGTAAATGTGCCATGGTGAAACCAGCTTTTCTCAGTTCATCTACCTGTGAAGAGCTGATGTCAAATTGATCCGTAGCTGATCTCCAAGGGGTGATACCTGCGATCTCATCTGGTGGATTTGACGATACAAAATCGCTTGGCCTTTCCGGATCTTCCGGCTTTGTGATGCCAGCTTGAGAAGCAGCATCGATAAATCCCGGATAGATATAAAGCGAGTCCCCTGCAATTACTTTTGCAGCTGCAGGAATAGTGACTCCAGATCCTACACTTATAATTACACCGTCTTTGACAACGATGGTAGCTTTTTGTCCTTCACTTCCAGGGGAAGCATGGACTGTGGCATTGGTGAATGCATAGGTTTGGGTGATAGGTTTCTGACCGGTGGGGTCACTTTGTGCGAACAAAGTCCCACTGCCAAAAAGCCCCCATGCGCACAGACCCAAGAGGCCGGTTTTCCAAAGTGGTTTTTTCATGTGTGTGTTAATTTGATTGATAAAATCCTTTCCTGGATTCTTAGGAATTGGCAAAGAAATAGTCCTAATTATTCGGAGTTTTTTCTTAGTCGCAAAATGCCCGTTTGATTGATGGTTTATTTAAATGGTAAGCTAATAAAAGGAATTAGGTAATCCTGCTAGATTTTTTTTTGAAGGCAATTTTTTTGATCAATGGCAATTAACTGCTTTTTGTAGTAGCTATTTTGTTCTTTTATGATTGTTATAAAAAATCCTATCTATCTGCAAGGGTTATAATTATTGGTATTTCCATTAAGTCATTATCTTTATTGGTCAAATGACCCAAAAAATGAAGAAAATCCTGATTATAGAGGATGATTTATTGATCAGTAGTCTTGTTGATTTCCGACTCAAAAAGGAAGGGTATATTACTAAGTTAGTTGTAGATGGGAATGAAGGTGTTGAAGCTATTCAGGAATTCATACCCGATTTGATAATTACTGATGTAATGATGCCTTTCAAAAGCGGGATAGAGCTGATCCACTACGCTAAAAAAGAATTTCCTGATATACCCATCATCGTCTTGAGTTCATTAGGAGAAGAGGAGGGAGTTGTTTTGGAGGCTTTTCATCTTGGGGTAAGTGACTTTATTCCTAAGCCATTCAATCCCAACGAATTAGCTCTTCGTGTCAAGCGCGTACTAAATTAGCATGCTTAAAAAAATACCAGCACTACTTGCTCTGATCTTATTCTTTCAGATGGCTTCTGCTCAATCCTTGGATACTCTTTTTAAAGGTAAAGAGGATTTATTGGTTGATTTGAGTAAGCAAAGAGAAGTCAATTCGCTTGAATTTCAGTTTTTTTTACCGGATAGTATCCTTAGTCAAGAGTGGATTAATAGTTCGGATTTAAATCTGCAAGCTGTTAATGGAGGTTTTCTTACAAAAACCTATGACGACTGGTCTAAGTATGATTCCCTTCAAAGCATATTTCCACAAGCTAATTCCATTTTTTTATTGTACGGAGAGCCTACAAACTATGAGGGGGTCATTTCCTACCTGAATACACTTTACGCAACGGGGGATTTTTTACCGGCAAGTTTGCAGGAGCAAACCAACGAATCTCTTATTCTGGCGGCAGTCAAAAGTATTTATGAGCCTTATGATACACTATCTACTTGGTTGGTATTTGATTGGAAGTTGATCTGGATTCTCGTGATTCTATCCTTATTTTTGATTTTAGCTTTGGGACTTATTTTGGCTTTGGTCATTTTCAAAGCCCGTAGAAATCAACGGGAGGAACTTCGAAAAGCCTATGACAAGGATATTATTGATCCTTTGACCACCATACTTTTCACACAAAGTCTGGATGAATTAAAAGAAATGAAACCGGAAGAATTAAGGGAGGTTTTTCCGGCGCAGCTCTTTCCAAAGCCTTTATTCAAGGAGGTTTTGATCGAACGAATCATTGGGCTCAATAAAAAAATGAAAGGGGAGTTCAAGGGTAAATTGAAAGAACTCTACAAAAAACTGGATCTAATTAAAATCACAGAGAAAAATCTGATGAGTAAAAAATGGTCCTATGTCACCACAGGGCTAGTACAGGTGAATGAAATGGATCTCTCAGAGCTTTTGCCGGAGGTAAAAAAGCACACCAATTCAAAAAACTTTCATGTTCGCAGTAGTGCAGGAGCCACACTTCTCAACTTATCACAAGAAGCAGACCTATCATTTCTTAAAAATCAAGACTATCCGCTTTCGGATTGGCAGCAGATGAATTACCTGCGAATCATCAAGTATGTACACCCTACCAAAAAACTGATGATTCATGAACTTTTCCAGTCGCCGAATGAAAGTGTTCGGATTTTTGCCATCAAGCTTGTAGCCTTTTTGGGTAGATTTGATTTGATCGAACAAATCAAAATATTGGTTCCTAGCGCTCAAAACAGCGAAAAAATAGAAATCCTTCAAACCTACTTGACATTGGGTGCACACATGGAGGCTGAATTTATCAATGCAAATATTACCTCAGAAGACGAGGATGTCCAGAAAATGGCCATCAAGGTAGCTGGTCAATTGGGTGATGAGACCTCTGAAAAAATTTTACTTCAGCTGTTGGAGGAGACATCGGATAGGGCAAAAAGACTTCTGATCTTAGAGAGCCTGAAGGAATTGAATGAAACGACATTTGAAAACTACTTTGATGAGCATTCAAGCCCAGAAAATCTTCAAATGAAAGGACAGCTTCTAGACCCCTTATTACAAAATGTATAATTTTCTATTCTACCTTTTAATTGATGTTTTTGGGGTCATTTTTATGATTCTCAGTTTTTCTGTGGTCACACTCTATCTGCTGATCATGATCCTGAGTGCATTGGAAATGCGAGATTTCCGAAGGAAAAATCGATTTGCAGATTATCAGGATATTATCACGAGCCCAATTGCCCCCGGAGTTTCAATTTTGGCACCAGCCTTTAACGAGGAGTCGAATATTGTACAAAACGTTAAAAGCCTATTGGCCCTTCACTATGGGAAGTTTGAAGTCGTGATTATCAATGACGGTTCAAAGGATCAAACACTCAATCGTCTCATTGAGGCTTTTGAATTGAAAAAGACCTCTTTCTTTTATCAATCACAGATCGAAACTGCTCCTGTAAGAGGTATATATCGCTCTGAAAATAAATCCTTTAGAAGGCTTTGGGTAATTGATAAGGAGAATGGTGGGAAGGCGGATGCTTTAAATGCCGGAATCAATATTTCTACCATGGAAATCCTGGCTTGTATTGATGTGGATTGCATCTTGGCAAGTGACTCTATTACCCGGATGGTACGACCATTTATGGAGGAAACCAATAAGAAGGTAGTAGCAGTCGGTGGGGCGATAGGAATCGCCAATAATTGTGATGTCAAAGATGGAACTGTAACCAAGTATCGGGTACCAAAATCGAGAATCGGTAAATTTCAAGTGGTAGAGTACTGTAGGGCTTTTTTGATGGGTAGGATGGCTTGGTCCCGGATCAATGGTCTGATGCTGATTTCGGGAGCCTTTGGCTTTTTCAAAAAAGACCTTGTGATGGCAGTGGGAGGGTATTTCCCAAAGACTGTCGGTGAAGATATGGAGCTAGTCGTCCGTCTGCGACGCTACCTAGAAGAGCGCGATATCCCTTATCGGGTGGCTTTTGTTCCCGATCCGCTTTGCTGGACAGAAGTACCTGAGGATGAAGAAGTCTTGGGCCGACAGCGAAATAGGTGGATGCGTGGGACGATTGAAACCCTGCAGCTTCATAATAAAGTTGGATATAATTCTCGTTTTCGGGTATTGGGCTTAGTGTCTTATCCCTTTTGGTCTATTTTCGAAAAAATGGGGCCGATTTTAGAAATATCTGGCTTGATCTACACACTTATCCTCTTGTTGATAGGTGATTTTTCAGCTGTATATTTCTTCTCCTTAATATTAATGATCTATTTCCTTTCCCTGCTTGTCTCTGCATTTAGCATTCTCTATGAGCAGATTGCTTACAATAATTACAAGGATAAAAATGACCTAAGAAGTCTGATCAGGACCATTTTACTTGAGCCACTTTTTATTCACCCAAAGGTGGTCTTTTGGGGATTGAAAGGTCATATAGACTTCATTGCCGGCCGGGGAGGCTGGGGTAAGATGATTCGGGCAGGATTTAAAACTGCCGAGGAACGTAAGAACCTTGACACCCAATCCACTACATCATGAGAAAAGCTGCTCTTTTTCTGTCTTTCTTCTTAGCGACTCAATGGCTTGTGGCACAGCAAAGTCAGAACCCTGATCAACTCCTCCTGGATGCCCGCGAATTAATTTTTGATGGAAAATATCAAGAGGGTAGAAAAATTGCCTTCCGGGCACTGGAGATTTCTCCCACCTACGCGGATATTCTGATTTTGGTGGGTAGGAGTTATGCCTGGGAAGGAAAAAATGATTCTGCAAGTATTTTCCTTGAGCGAGCAATCGCCGCTTCTCCGAAATATGCTGATGGGTATTCGGCCTATCTGGATAATCTTAGCTGGGCTGGAGATTATCAAAAAGCTGGTGAGATTTTGAAAAGGGCAGAGAGCAATCTTGGTGATCCTTTGCCAGATGCTGTCGCCTACCGAAAATCAAGGCTTTTATATTATGAGGAAGAATACAATGAAGCCTATGATATTGCCCAGGCTTTGTTTGACTCTGGGTTCAAACAAGAAGGTATTCTAGGCTATTTGCAAAATCTCCAACGTTTGAGAAGAAACTCGGCAATAGGAGCCACCTATGACTACGATACTTTTTTTGGAGATATCAGCCCATGGCATACTTGGTCGGTCTATGGCCGGGCACAGACCAAGTTAACGGGTTCTTTGATTGCCCGAGTCACGCAAAGCCATCGATTTGATGGATTTGGTACCCAATATGAGCTGGATGCGTATCCCTCACTTGGTGAAAACTCCTACGCATACCTAAACATTGGTGGCTCAGGAGCTGGATTTTTTCCAAAATTAAGATTAGGAGCCTCAGTATTTTTCAATCTTCCAAAAGCTTGGGAAGTGGAAGGGGGGTATCGTTACCTCGGATTTACTGAAGTAACCCATATTGCTACCGCTTCCCTTGGGAAGTATGTAGGTAATTGGTGGTTGAATTTTAGGGCAAATGTCATTCCTAGCGGTAATAATAACGGTGTGAGTACTTCCGGTAATTTTCAGGCTAGGTATTACTTCAAGACTGCTGAGGACTTTTTTAGTGTTCAACTCAGTTCGGGTGTTTCTCCTGATGAAGAAAATAGGGATCAATCCCAACTGCTTAATTCCTACCGAATTCGGCTTGGCTACCAACAACTCATTTCTCCAAGGTTTATGATATTTGGGTTTACAGGGTATAGCCGTGATGAGTTATCAGCAGATCGGTTCCGAAATAATTTAAACCTTTCTTTTGGTAGTGAATACCGGTTTTAAGTGATATCTATGAAGGAAGAACTCAAACTCTATTTCAGGCGGCTTTCTTTCTTTATTGTGCTTTTGGTTGTATTTCCAGGGATTAGTTTTGGAATATGGTGGTTGAAGGCCGATAAGAATTCCGCGATTTTGATACTTGATAAGACTGTCCCAAATAAGGATTTTAGAGAACATTTGGGGATTTTTTGGGCGATGGAATACGATAAGTTTGTCAATCCCGAAACAGGTAAATTCTATGAGCTTGACCGGGACTACTTTGGATATTTCCCTTCGGAAGACGAAGAAGGGAAGTATGGCTATGTCAAGGACTTCTCGGATTACTCCGACTCTGAGTTGAATCGGTTGGCGGAGTCGAGTGATATTATTTATTACGCGGATACTTACGGCGTTTACAGAAATGATTTTGAAAATGAGGGAGATGCAGACGAACCTAGTAAGAAGGTCTATGGTGGATTGAATAGTAAGGAGGTCAAGTTGATAGAATTGACTCAAGAAAAGCAAAAAACGGTGGTTTTGGAGTATAATTCCATGGCCTCACCCACCACGAAAGGTCTCCGGTCTCAGATGGAAAATACTATTGGTGTTCGATGGACAGGTTGGGTTGCTCGATATTTTGATGAGCTAGATACAGCAATAAATAAAGGTCTTCCAGATTGGCTCATTTCTAACTATCTGAATCAACATGATCAATCATGGCCACACCAAGGCCCAGGTTTGGTTTTTGTAAAAGAAAGCGGAGAGATTGAAATTTTTGAAGACCAAAAAGATTACCAAAACACCATCCCATTTATCCGGACTCCCGGTAGGAATAAAGCAAACTTCCGATTACCTGAGATTGTGCCTTATCCAGACTGGTTTGATGTGGTTTTAGTGCAGCGGGAGTTTCAGGTGATATCTTATTACGATATCGAGCCCACCAATGAAGGTTTGGAAAGGCTCCGTGCTATGGGGCTGCCTAGGTTCTTTCCAGCAGTAGTCTTTCGACCTAATGGAAAGGGGCGTTCTTATTATATTGCAGGGGATTTTGCAGATGCGAAGCTCAACCTTGGATCAGCCAAATTTGCGGGACTACCCACCCTTTGGAGGGGATTTTATAGTGTTGCAAATCATCGCGATCGCCATGGGTTTTTTTGGAACTATTATCAGCCACTGATCAGTCAGATTTTCTCAGAGGCACATCGGTCCAAATAGTTTTATTGAGGGGGAAGAAGCCTCCTCGTTTGAACCATGTAGCTGTTCTTATTTTTAAATTCCTCAAATTCACCAATCATCCGATTTAGATCATTGGGGCTCGTGATTGGGTCAATGTTCAAGCCTCGAGAAATCTGAAATATTTGTCCATCTGAAAGGAAAATGTCCCCATGTATGTAATCGATCAACTGATTTTTATTTCTCATCAGTGGCATGGCTATTCTAGACTGGAATGTCTGAGCTGTGTCCAATACCTGACCCTGCCAGGTGACCACTTCTGGAAGTTGGATATCTATCTGTGCTTCTAAAAATGAAAGAATCGATGGGGTAATTTCATAGTGACTACTTATTCCCTCAAAATATTCGGGTCTTTTTATGAGTGGAGAATAAATTATCAAAGGCACATGAAATCTGTCTATCCTGGACGACATCGGTACTTCAGGCAATCGGTGGTCTCCCGTAATGATGAAAATGCTGTTTTGAAACTCAGGCCGCTTTTGATAATCCTCAAAAAACACACGTAGCGCATCGTCTGCATACAATACGGTCATATAGATATCTCGGTAGCTTCTATAATCTGATTTTTGACCTTCGTTCAGATTTAAATAGTTGCTGAGATGATTTTCGAATTTCTGGATATACTTTTCCCGCTCTGGTACCAAATATGGATCATGCGAAGTTTGAGTCTGAAAGACCAGAATTTGAGGAGATTCAAAGCTTCTGGGAAGTTTTTCCAGTCCATTTTTAAACAACTCCTTATCCGCATAACCCCATGAAAAATTACCGGTGGAAGGAGACTTGGAATATTTAGGATCAAATAATCTTTCATCAACAAATTGAACAGGCTGTTGATATTCAATAAAGCTTCCTACATGATCAAATTTTTTATCCGCGCCAATAAAATAGCGTGTTTCGTAGCCGTTTTTCCTTAAGATGCTAAGGAGCGTTTCATGATAGGGAAACTCCTGATATAATTCCAAGAAACCTTTCTCTCCAAAAGGAAGCCCCCCAAAGACTCCCGGTTGTAAGCCGAATGTTCGACCAGTAGAGGACAAGGCATGCATCCATACCAAGCTGTGTTGTTCCAAGCTGTCAAGAAATGGGGTGAAACTTCCCAAATAGGCATCTTTTCCTGAATAGGCTTTACCAAAGCTTTCCAGAAAAATAAATACCAAATTTGGCGCCTGCTCCAAGGAGTCGAAGAAAGGACTCAGCACATCCGGATAGTCGGCTTTATGTGCAAAAGGGTAGGTGTCATCTACAAACTCCTTTTCGACGATAAGATCCTCAGTTCCTGAGCGGAGATAAAAATCAAAATAATATTCACCGCCATACATGAGATAGTCAAAGCTCTCTTCTGTCAGGTACCTAGACTTGTTGCGGGTGACATTAGTTTCCACTTCTGTAGCTGAATTATCAACCAAATCAGGCAAAAGAATCACTGTAACTACTGATAAAATAAATAAGCCCGTGAGAAATAACATGGCTTTGAGTGGAAATCGGAAAAATCTAGTACCCAGATGCATCATGAATCCAACCAGCACAAAGGAGAATAAAAGTATGGACACACTGAAGACGTTAAGTTGCCCCGAGGCTTGAACAGTCAAGAGTAAGTCCTCGGTACTGTAGGCGAATAAATCTTTCCCTAAAGGGAGAAGCGTTTTGAAAAAATAAAAAACCAATGCAGCCTGTACAAGTACCAAAATGGTCAGAAATAAAAGGAGCAGCCATTTGGCAAGTGGGCTAGAAATCAAAACCACTACCAGATAGCAGGTAAATAAAAGTCCTAATAAATAAGCCAACCAGGTCAAATCTTGAATAAAAATGTCTTTCAGAATATCTCCGACCGCGAAAGGAAGCACATGATTTGAAAACACTAGGTAAAGCTCTAAGGCTCTCAGCATTATCATCAAGAATATGAATATCAAAGACATACCCCAGAAATTCTGCAGAATTACCTTGATTCTACCTGGTAGTGTAGATCGGATGGCTGCTTTTTTTGACATTGACGACTGCTTAGATTCGTTGCAATTTTAAAGAAAATAGGTCAAAATAAACTATCTTCGAGGTTTGATATAGACAATATGGGCAAATCGAACTTACTAATTGAATTATATAGTAACCTTAGCACTACAGGAGCATTGACTTTTAGCTCAAAGGCACTGGTCAAAAAAATGGTCACCCAAGTGGACTTGAAAGATGCTAATCTAATCGTCGAATTGGGAGGAGGAGATGGGAGTATTACCCAAGGGATTATTAACCAAATGGGTCCACAAACCAAATTACTCGTCTTTGAAATCAACTCATCGTTTTGTGAGGAGATGAGGAAGCAATTTGACAATCCCAATGTGCAAATTATCAATGACTCGGCAGATCAAATTGAAAACTACTTAAATGGAGAAAAGGTGGATTTCATCCTTTCCTCTTTGCCTTTTTCCTTCATTTCTAAAGAAATAACGGATTCCATTTTAAGCCAATCCCGCTCGGTTCTCAACCAAGGAGGAGCATTCATACAGATTTGCTATTCCTATCTTTTGAAAAACCTTTTCAAGAAGTACTTTCCTGAAGTCAATGTGAGTTTTACCCTAAAAAACCTGCCACCTGCCTTTGTAATGGTATGCCAAAGCTAAGAGTGCATGGATATTTTGCGAATAGCGATTTTGGAATTTTGCAGACAGCGGCCTGATACCTCTTTTTGTCCATCTGAGGTAGTTCGGAGGATGTACCCCGAATCATGGCGTGAGTTTTTACCAGATATCCGCCAAAAGGCCTTTGAAATGTATCAAGAGGGTGAAATTCTAATCACTCAAAAAGGAAAACTGCTTGATAAGGAAGCACTTCCAGTAGGACCGATAAGGATTTCGAAACTAAAGTGACTATTCCTCGGTTTGAATCCCAAATACTCAATATGGATACGAATCAATCATTACCAACTACTTCAGTCACAATTCCAGAAGGAGAATCTGTCATCACTTTAGGTGCAGGCTGTTTTTGGTGTACCGAGGCAGTTTTTCAGCGCTTAGAGGGTGTCAAAAATGTAGTCTCAGGTTACTCAGGTGGTTTTGTCGAAAATCCAAGTTATCGTGCAGTTTGCAGTGCTACCACAGGTCATGCCGAAGTGATTCAAGTTTTCTATGATCCCAAAGTGATCAGCTTGGAGCGATTATTAGAGGTTTTTTGGTCGACTCATGATCCGACTACACTCAATCGGCAGGGAGCTGACGTCGGCCCTCAGTATAGATCTGCTATATTTTTTCACACCGAAGAGCAAGGTGAAATTGCCAAAAACCTGAAGAGAGAAATGAACGAAAAGAAGGTCTTTTCGCAACCAATTGTTACCGAAATTACTCCTTTTAGCAATTTCTATCCTGCTGAAAATCAGCATCAAAATTATTACAACGACAATGGCTATCAACCCTATTGCCAGTTTGTGATTAAACCAAAGGTAGACAAGCTTGAGGAGTATTTTTCAGAGCTTCTTGCTAAAAATTAAATCATATTTTCATAAAGGAGTTTTCATAGATCAGGCAAAAACAGGCCTATATTTGCATTGTTTTTAGATTAATTATGATGAAAAGGAATAGAGCCCAAG
The DNA here is from genome assembly GCA_001314815.1 of Algoriphagus marincola HL-49. Taxonomy (GTDB): domain Bacteria; phylum Bacteroidota; class Bacteroidia; order Cytophagales; family Cyclobacteriaceae; genus Algoriphagus; species Algoriphagus marincola_A. Next base: position 27,515 of record LJXT01000003.1, on the reverse strand, counting down.
AATCAAGAGCCGCCATTGAGCGACTTTATATCACGATGAGACATCTTTTTACCCGAGGTACCTACAAGCCGATGGGAGTCTCTGGTGAGAGTTTGGTTCAGGCTTTGCGGGTATTAAGTCCAGAAATTTACGGAACCATCACAGACCCCGAAAAGGTAGAATTAGACGGCCTTCTTTATGTGATGGAGCGTCTTCCGAGAGGAATCGAACAATGTCGCTACATTCGTTTGATTAGTCGGGAAGGTCTTGAGACTTCGCATTTGGAACCGATCGTTCCGCCGAAAAGAAGAAGAAATTGCTACAGACTCGATGAACAAGTCATGTATGTGGAAATGACACGGGGAAGATCAGATATCTATGATATTCTTACCCACCTGACATTTTTATATATCGAGAGCAGCAAAATATATCAAAACAGTACAGATCCTAAAGGTAAGATTTCCGTCAACTGGAAGATGCTGGAGGAATTTGTGAAAAAGGAAGAAAGCGGGGAGCTGTTTGATCGAGAAGCGGCTTCTGCCTACCTCAGCCATTTGATCGGTAGGACTTTTGAAGAGACCTCTAAGGCTGTCAACAAGTTTGAGAAGAGTTCGAATTCAAATAGTCTATTTTCCATCATATATCACCTGGGTAAGCTTGCCATGGAGGAGATTCGGGAAGGAAATGATCGGGAGATTTCATTTTCAGCCACCTTGAGGGAGCGAATCGGACATCATGTCTATGGTGAGCAATGGGCTGGAAAAATCATGCAGAAGCTGGATGAATTAGACTTATTAGAAAGGCCTATTCATATTATTTCGGCCAATCTTCACTCGGTTTTGAATACCATCTATGCTCCTCAAGTGCTAGACTCAAAGAGCTTCGAGGATATTGAGCAAATAGCCTCCTCCATTGCGATGGGAGAGAAGAATAATGCTGGTAAAAAGATTTATGCCTATGCTTTGAAGCATGGCTTTGTGGATATTCCTGATCAGTCTGGCACCAATATCGGGACACAAATCATCGATACTGCAAAGTTGGAAAAGCCTGAATTGCTACCGGGATTATTATTGCCTGAAGAATCGCACCAAAGGCCGGTTTTTGTGGTCATGGATTATGCCTTTGGGGAGCAGGCCTTTGAGTGTATGGATGAGCTTTTGAAGCCATTTAAGAAAGATGGGAGAGAATTCCAACTTAATATCGTTTCGGTTTCCATCATGGGCAAAGCCGGAATTCTCTATGGAGGAAAAGGCGATTTGATGATTCCCGATGCTCATGTCTTTGAAGGTACAGCCGATAATTATCCATTTAAGAATGAATTAAAAGCTACTGACTTTGAAGGGTTTGGGCTTGGAGTGTATTCTGGAAGTATGGTCACAGTTTTAGGAACTTCCCTACAGAACAAGGATATTCTTCGGTATTTCATGGAGTCCTCCTGGAATGCAATTGGACTGGAAATGGAAGGAGCACACTACCAGAAAGCCATTCAATCAGCCTCTAGAATCCGAAAAAGCATCCGATCTAATGTGAAAGTCCTTTACGCCTACTATGCATCGGATAACCCTCTCGAAACAGGTAGTACCTTGGCTTCAGGAGCTTTGGGAATGGAAGGGGTGAGACCTACTTACCTGATCACTTACAAAATATTGGAGCGATTATTCGGGAAATAATCAGTAGGACTTCAAATCATTCAGTAGCATCCGCTGCAATAAATGGTTTCATTTCCTCAGCAATCTGGGCTCTTAGATCATTCAGTTTTATTGCATAGGATTCGAGATTCTTTTCGCGTTCGGTTTTTGGAATCCACTTCTTGGTAGGAGTGGGGTTTCCATTATCATCCACTGCCACAAAGACAATCACACAATGGGTTTTCTTTTCGTAGTTTGGATCGGTGACTTTTTTTGAAAAGACGTCTACGGCAATATGAATACTGGTTTTCCCGGTGTATATAACAGAAGCATCTATTTTGACCAAGTCGCCAATATTGATGGGTTTGTAAAAGCGAATTCCACCAACATAGACGGTAACGCAGTAACTTTCAGACCAACTGCTTGCACAGGCATAGGCAGTTTGATCGATCCATTTCATCACAGCCCCTCCATGAACTTTCCCTCCAAAATTGACATCTGTGGGTTCTGATATAAACTGAAAGGTGGTTTTATTGGTCATTGTTCTAATTTTAAATCCAATCTTGTTTGACTGTAAGTGCTATTCATTGACTCTAGTAGAATGAAGCATATCCAGTCGCCAACCATTCTTTGTTTTGATAGCTGTAGCACTTTCGAGCCAATGGATTTCCATCACAACGGCGCCGTCTTTTTTGAAGGTTGCGTAGTTTTGATAGGCGATCCAAGCGCGATTTCCTTCAATGGTGGTTTTGATAAATTCAAAGCGATTCAAACGAGTAGCTCGGTCAGGATCACTTTTAGCATTGACAAAGTAAGATTGGATCATTTCCAAGTCCCAAACCTCCCCTTGCTCCAATAGGATAAAGTCTTCGGTATAAAAATCTGAGACCTTTTCTGCGTTGAATTCAGAAAATAACTCATCAAATGAATTTTGAATCAAGTCCTGAATAGCCTTCTCATCCGATTTCGTTTGGGCATGGCCAAAATTGACAAGGTTTAAGAGAATTAGCGTGAGAAAAATATTTCGAAAATACATGGCTTAGACTGTTAGGGTAAAATAGCTCGGGACAATGCTGTCCCGAGCATGAAAATATTATTGGAGATTGGAATTGATAGGGGGAGGCCCATCAGGGACAAAGCCCTTGTAGACATAGTCGCCTTTTTTCTCCTTGAATTCAATCTTGACACTTTCAACCAGTTCTGGATTTTCAAAAAGATCCACCATAGTCATGGAAAGTGCCTTTGCAGCGTAGGCCATGCCCTTGTGGCCAATGGACATTCCACTTGAAGCCACTACCGCCCAAGAATGCCAAGGAGTGCCATTGGGTGCTGTGGTTGCAGATAGTCGAATAGTGGGGACCACCCAGCTCACATCTCCTACATCCGTGCTACCGCCCATGCTATGTTCGGCCGTTTCTTCCATAGGTTCAATCTTAGAAACCAGTCCGATTTGAGGCTTACCGGTAGCTTCCTGAATTTTCTTGGCGAAGTCTTGTTCTTCCTCTGTGTAACTAATGGGACCTAAGCTTTCCAGGTTTTTCTGAAGTGCCGCAGAACCAGTTCTATTCACCAATACCTCATGAACACCAGAGATAAGGCTGACCTTGTAGTCTACATTGGCCATGATCGCCGCACCTTCTGCCATGGCTTCTACTCTTTTCCAAACAGGAATTAAACCTTCCCGGCTAGAATCTCTCACTCGCACCCAAATTCTGGAATAATCAGGAACCACATTCACGACTTTTCCAGCATCTTGAATGTGGTAATGAATCCGAACGGTAGGCTTGATATGCTCTCGATAATAATTGATCCCCGTGGTGTAAAGCTCTAGGGCATCCCCTGTACTTCTACCATTCCAAGGATCAGAGGAAGCATGGGCAGCCTGTCCATAAAATTCCACTTGGAAATCCACCAATGCTAAGCCCTTTTGAACGGCAGTCTTTGTCTCAGCAGAAGGATGCCAATCCATCACCACATCAACATCATCAAATAAACCAGCCCGAACCATCCATAGCTTTCCGAAAAACTTTTCTTCGGCCGGAGTTCCGTAGAACCGTACGGTTCCTTTGATTTCACCTGATTCAATCAGGTCCTTGATCGCTGCTGCAGCTCCTAAAGAAGCTACGCCAAAGAGGTTATGGCCGCAGCCATGTCCAGGTGCATTTTCATTAAGGGGGCTTTTGTATGGAACTTTGTTTTGAGAAAGTCCGGGTAGGGCATCAAATTCTCCTAAAATTCCAATGATTGGCTGACCGGAGCCATATTCCGCCACAAATGCGGTAGGTATTTCTGCTACCCCACGGGTGACTTTAAAACCCAACTGCTCTGCATAATCCGACAAAGCGGCTGCAGATTGAGTTTCTTGAAAAGCAATCTCTTCAAAAGACCAAATTCGGTCACTGAGATCTGTGAGTGATTCGAATCGCTGATCGACCGAAGCGACCACGGCTTCTTTGAGTGGGTTAGGCTTTGCTTTTCGCTGCGCAAATGAAACCTGGCTTAGCAAGACTAGCAAAAGCGTAAAGGTGGAAAGTTGATAGCTGTTCTTCATATTATTTGGTTTGATAAGGTTCTGTTTCAATTACCAGGCGATTCCGTAATCATCTCCGTAGTTCGCACTTCCACCCCACATGCTGCCATGCTTCCAGTCAAACCAAATTGCATTGATAGGTCCGGAAGTACGTGGCCAAAAATCCATGATGTAGCCTTTCTTGACCAACTCGGACCTGATCCATACGGGGGTATCCTCTCTGAGAATCATGTGTCCGGGTTTAATCTCGTGAGCACCAAAGGAGCTTTGCATTTGCAGGGAATTCATATTCGCAGCTTCGGCTGCTTCCTGCACATTCATACCAAATTCGACCACATTCAGAAAATACTGCAACAAATTTTGATCCTGAGAATCACCTCCCTGCACCGCAAAGGATAAAAACGGCTTACCGTCCTTCAGCGCTAAACTTGGTGTCAAAGTAACTCTAGGTCTTTTTCCCGGCTCAGGGAGATTGTATGGATTTAGCTTTTCATCCAGTACAAAGCTCTGCATACGCTGACTCAAGCCTACTCCGGTGCGACCTGCGATTACAGCCGGTACCCAACCGCCACTTGGAGTCACGGACACAACCCAACCGTCCTTATCTGCTGCCTGAATGGAGGTGGTGCCACTGAAAAATGCTTCAAAATATGGATCATCTGTACCTGACAGTTCAGCGAGGTGAATTTGCTCTTCAGTAGTTTCGCCTTGTAGGCTAAGCATATTTTTGAAAGGATTACTTCCTCCTTGATAAGGGTAAGGATCTCCTGCGCCCATTTCGGGATCGTTGATGTCTTTAATTAGTTTCGCTCGATCTTTTGCATATTCCTTTGATAAAAGGCCTTGAATCGGGCTTTTTGGCTCAAAAGCAGGATCAGAGTAATAAAAGTCCCGATCAGCAAAAGCCAAATTCATGGCCTGATACACTGTGTGTAGATACTCGGCACTGTTATAGCCCATTTTCTGCAAATCAAAATTTTCCAGAATATTCAATGATTGAAGCAAAGCCGGGCCTTGAGTCCACTCTTGAAGCTTGTAGACCTGAATTCCTTTGTAATCGACCATCAAGGGCTCTTCAATTTTCACTTCCCAGTTAGCTAGATCTTCTTCTGTAAAAAGACCACCTTGCTCCTGGGTACCGCGCACGATTTCTTTGGCAATATCACCTCTGTAAAATCGCTCATTGGCGGCGTAGATTGCTTCTTCTCTGGATTTTCCTGCGGCTAGGGCTTCCTTTTCGGTCTCCACCAATTTCCTCAAAGTCTCATACAAGTCCTTTTGAACAAAAATCTCACCGGGTGCTGGTGCCTCTCGCTCCTCACCAAGGTGGGGAAGGAAAACTTCTTTGGAGTAGGGCCATTCTTTGATTCTCTCTTTAGCGCCTTCGATGGAATTGGCTGTCTGCGCTTCGATGGGATAGCCTTGGGCGAGTTGCATGGCAGGAGCGAGCACCTGCTCAAGAGAAAGGGTGCCGTATTCAGCTAGCATGGTCATCAATCCACCGGGAGTGCCGGGTGTTGTGGCTGCCAAAGGACCAAAGGCTGGCGGGTATTCCATTCCCTGAGATTTGTAAAACTCGACTGTCGCACCTGTAGGTGCATAGCCAAGTGCATTGATAGCAATGACTTTCTTGAGTTCAGGATGGTAAATCAAAGCCTGTGTTTCACCTCCCCAAGAGAGTACATCCCACATGGTGGCTGTAGCAGCAAGCATCGCGCAAGCTGCATCTACTGCATTCCCTCCTTGGTTAAAAATAGTGGCACCGGCTGTGGCTGCAAGTGGCTTTCCGGTAATTGCCATCCAATTCTTACCATGTAAGATGGGTTTTTCTGTTGGGGTTTGTCCGGGGGCTAGCCCGGGTAGGTTTTGACCAAAGGTCAAAAAGGAGCATGAAAGCAGGGTGACAAGGGTAAAGATTTTTTTCATCGTAGAATAATTAGGGTTGGTCTACTTCATCAAGTAGCTGATTGATAATAGGTTGAAATCCAGGAAACTTGGAGTTGTAATGGGTGAATATTTGAAAAATAGCACTGGGGTCTTTTACATTAAAGCTATTTTCTGAAGTATAAGCTTCTATTTCTTCAGCTTTGCCTCCAAAAATTTGAAAAAACTTCTTTCGCTTTTTTGGGATTTCTATGATGTTTTTGCCCTCTAGGTAGTAATAGGTATTCCGCTTTAGAATTTTGTCATTCCGCTCTCCGACCATCAGGGCAGTATTATAATTGGATTCTTTGAGATAGGCTGTGGTCCGTCTCATCAATGGAAGCTCGCCATCTACCAGCACTTCAAAAAATCCTGCAATAGGTGCACCTTCGTCTTGAAAGTCCATTCCATTTACAAAATATCGTGGGACTTGGTAGGTCGAATCTATCCACACGATATTTTGGATCCGTAGACCTGGCATAACAGAGACCAGGTTGTTCTCTGGTTCCATCAGCTCAAACATATTGGATACAATGTTATAGCGCGCACGGAATCCTTCAAGCATTTGCTGATCTCGATAGAGTAGGATAGATGCCCGATTCCATTTGCTGTCCAGATAGTTATTTCCTTCTAATTTTTTGGGTTCCGGTGGAATTCCGTACACCATATTTCCTCCAATAAAATTGGGGCGCTCATTGAGAAGGCGAATGATATTATCGGCTCGAATGGTCTTTTGCAGGGCTTGTCCACTTCCTTCAGCACCAATTCGCACTAGTGCGATAGCGCCCAAATCCAAATCTTCTTTGAGTCTAATGTTCCGCTCTAGTCGATTGTACCCATTATAATTGACCGCAAGTACATATTTGTCTTTTGGGAGATTTTTGAATTCAAAATTGCCGCCTGCCACCGAGGTAGTTCCATAAGCAGTGCCGCGAAGTGTGACGCTGACTCCATCAATATATTCCCCGGATTCCGAATCGACAATTTTCCCCGAAATGGAAAAGTTTTGAGCTTGCACGAGGCCTGATAAAAACAGGAGCAGGAAAATTGAAATTTGAGTAAGGGTTTTTGACATAAATGGGCGATCAAATAAGACTGAAGAAAGATAGTCAAATCAGAACGTTATTTCAATTGAACTGTCGATGAAGGACTTTATCGCTTGCAGATTGGCTTTCAAGCCGAATTCGAGTTATATTTGATGAGCTTCATTAAGCTTTTTATCACTTTAATTATCCCATTTTGGATTTCTCAGTATTTAATTTTGAATCCAGTCTTCAAGAAGGACTGGATGCTATGGGCTTTGAAAAGCCTACCCCCATTCAGGAAAAAGCCATACCGGTTATCATTCAAAATAGAGACCTGATTGCTTGTGCGCAAACTGGTACAGGAAAGACAGCTGCCTTCATTCTCCCGGTCTTAAATAAAATTTCGAAATCAGGTAGTTCCTCTCTCAACACGTTGATTTTAGCACCGACCCGAGAACTAGCCATACAGATCGATCAACAGATACAAGGCTTTGCGTATTTCTTGGGAATCAGTTCCATCCCGGTCTATGGCGGCGGAGACGGGATCGTTTGGGAGCAACAGAAAAAGGCGCTCGAGACAGGAGCAGAAATCGTCGTTGCAACACCAGGAAGATTGATTGCCTTGCTGGCCGGAGGGAAAATAGACCTCAGTTCACTCGAGCACCTAATTCTTGACGAGGCTGACCGCATGCTCGACATGGGCTTTTCTGATGATATATTGAAAATCATCAATTACCTCCCGAAAAATCGGCAGACTGTTCTTTTTTCTGCTACCATGCCGCCAAAAATCCGGCAGTTTAGCATGAAAATCCTCCAAAATCCAGAGGAGATTTCCATTGCTCTTGGTAAAACAGCAGAAGGGGTGACGCAGTCTTTTTACTCTGTCTATGATGGCCAAAAGGAGGAACTGGTAATCAATATCCTTTCGCAAAAAGATTACGAAGCTGTGATCATTTTCGCCTCCACCAAGGAAAAGGTCAAGTCGCTTCATAAAGTACTCCGAAAGAAGTTTGAAGTAGAAGCTTTTCACTCTGACTTAGAGCAAGTTGAGCGTGAAAAAATCATGTCCAACTTCAAGAATAAGACATTAAAAATTTTGGTTGGTACCGATATTATTTCGAGGGGAATTGATGTGGTGGGAATTGAACTGGTGATCAATTTTGATACGCCGGGAGATCCGGAGGATTATGTGCATCGAGTGGGTCGAACGGCAAGAGCTGATATGGAAGGTGAGGCGATCACTTTTGTAAATCCCAAGGATCAGCCCAAATTCCGAAGAATCGAAGAATTGATCGGGATGGAAATCAACCAATTGGAATTGCCGGAAGGTTTTGAAAAAGGTCCAGGCTACAGTCGGGAGGAAAAAAAATCCAGGCATGAAAAGCCCAAATTCCAAAAGAAAAAAAGCGGTTCGAAATTCAAAAAGCGCGAGTCAGATTTTTCCAAAAAAACTAATCCTTCTGAGAAGTTTCAGCGGAAATCCTCGCAAAATGAATCCCAATCCAACGAACCAAAACCAAACCAACCTGCTTCTGGTAAATTCTCAAATAGGAAAAACGTTATTGATTAAGGTGCTTTGATTTTTGGGCGAATAAACAGGCTATTCTCCGCTCAGACATTTTTAGAAGCTTGTTTTCATCATTCTGCCTATCTTCGAGTATGATTCAATTGATCGAATGTCCACGGGATGCCATGCAGGGAATTCCGGATTTCATAGATACTTCTATTAAGGCTGCTTACATCAATCAACTTTTGGAAGTTGGTTTTCATACCATTGATTTTGGAAGTTTTGTAAGCCCAAAAGCTATTCCTCAAATGCGGGATACTGCTGAGGTATTGGAAATGCTTGATCTACATAAGGCTCAATCCAAGCTTTTGGCTATTGTGGCGAATATAAGAGGGGCGGAGGATGCCTTGCAGTTTGAAGAAATCGATTACCTCGGTTTTCCACTTTCTGTCTCTGAGACCTTTCAACAAAGAAATACCAAGGCAAGCATTGCCCAAGCTTTAGAGACTGTCGAGTCGATTCAAAACATTTGTGAAGTCAAGGGAAAAGAACAGGTAGTTTACCTGAGCATGGGATTTGGGAATCCTTATGGCGATCCATATTCACCGGAGTTGGTGGCAGAATTTGTAGAAAAACTCGATCAGTTGGATGTAAAGACCATTTCCCTGAGTGATACCATTGGAGTGGCTGATACGGATTTGATCACAGAGCTTTTTGAAGTGCAAATCAACTCTTTTCCACACCTTACTTTTGGAGCTCACCTGCATAGTCGTCGGGAATCTATCCAGGTAAAGGTACTCGCTGCACTCAAAGGAGGCTGTAGAAGATTTGATGGAGCCCTGAAAGGTTTTGGAGGATGTCCGATGGCCAAGGATGACTTAGTTGGAAATATGGCTACAGAAGTGATGATTGAGGCATTGGAAGGAGAGGGCTTTGACCTGCAACTAAATAAGGCTGAGCTTGTAGAAGCCATGAAGATTGCCAATTCTGTCTTTGATTGATTATGAGTAGCTCCAAAATCCAGCATAAAGTCAAGGCTACCCGAAACTACCGCTATTTGCATAAATGGCTGGGATTGCCTTTGCTGATTTTCTTTTTTCTGATCGGGATTACATCCATTCTGTTGGCTTGGAAAAAGAAAGTCGAATTGCTTCCACCGACGCTAAAAACACAAGTTGAAAATCGAAACTGGATCCTACCTTCTGAAATGACTCGGATTGGGGAGGAGGAGATGAAAAAACTGGGTAGAGATGAAGCAGTCGATAGAATCGATATTCGCCCGGATAAAGGAATTGCCAAAGTGACTTTTAAAACTCATTTTACCGAAGTGCAGCTGGATGGATTTTCTGGAGAGGTTTTATCAATAGAAACGCGCCATTCCGATTGGATCGAAAAAGTGCATGACGGTAGTATTTTGGACTATTATTTTACTGATGGGGAAGGTTCGAAGCTAACTTATTCCACCTTGACTTCACTGGGATTGATTCTGATGGGAATCAGTGGCTTTTATCTTTGGTACTATCCGAAGTTGATCAGGAGGTTGAAAAAGTAATTAGACCAAAAGCTTAAATTTTTTACCTGGAAGAGACTTGACTATTCCTTCGAATTCTAGCGATAGCAACTTTGAGGATAAAGTGCCTAGCGGAATCTCAGTCGCATAGCAAATCTGGTCAATTTCGGATTCTCCCTTTAGCTGTAAATGGGTGAGAATAGCTAACTCCTCTTTCTCCCGATTTGAAAAATCCAATTTTGGTTTTGAGAGCTTCTCTTCCCCAGGTTTTGTCCAAAAGAGCGCTTCTGCAATATCATTTGGACCAGTGTAAATTGAGGCTTTCATTTTCTTGATCAGATTGTTGCATCCTTCCGAAAAGTTGGACTGGAGATTTCCCGGTACCGCAAATACTTCCTTGTCATAGCTGTAAGCAATTTCTGCGGTGATAAGCGCTCCTCCTTTAGCCGCGGCTTCTACCACGATCAGTACATCAGACAGACCGGCAATGATTCGATTTCGCGCGGGGAAGTTACCCGGCATCATTTTGCTGCCTGGGGCATATTCACTTAGAAGAGCTCCGGTTTCCTGGAGTTGTTCGGCGGTTTTTCTATGCACGGCCGGATAAATCTGATCAATAGGGGAGCCCATAATAGCCACGGTAGGAAGTCCTGCTTGAATAGCTGCTCGATGTGCCTCGATATCAATCCCATAGGCCAATCCAGAAATAATCGCTGGCTGATAGACCGCAAGGTCTTCAATGATTCTTTTGGTAGCTGATTTCCCATACGAAGTGGCACTTCTAGTACCCACAATTCCGACAGTTCGTTCGAAATTCAGATCAGCTTTTCCTTTCAAAAAGAGTAAGACAGGCCCATCCTCCTGCGCTTTTAGGCGTTGGGGGAATTTTGGCTCTAGATGGGTATGGATTTCAAAGCCTTTTTTTTCAGAAGTCGCTATTAAATCATCCGCTTTTCGAAGGAGTTCGTCTTTGCTTTCGCGAATTGCTAAAAGTTTGGGTCCTACTTTTGGGATTTTAGCTGCCTTGCCTTTAGGTATATCAAAAAAAGCCTTAGGGGATCCCGCATAGGCTAAAATCGCTTTGAAAAGGCTTGGCCCAATCTTGGGAGCCAAAGCCAAAGCAATAAAATGCCGGATATGTTCATGATCCGGATTTTGCATGGAATTCATCGCGAATGGTCGCTAAAAACTCTTTAATCTCCTGAAGCTTCTGAATAGCTGCTACCTTGTCAAAGCCTTGTTCCTGCCCCTGAGCAATCACCTCACGCGCTCCATCCAATGTATATCCCTTTTCTTTGACCAAATGATAGACATAGCGGATTTTTTGAATATCATCCTTGGTAAATCTACGGTTACCACGTTTGTCCTTTTTTGGCTTGATGATGTCAAATTCCCCTTCCCAAAAACGGATCAATGAGGGAGCTACTTTAAACATCTCGGCAACTTCACCGATTGAATGGTATTTTTTCTCTATGATTTTCTCTTTGTACGGCACAGCTTTGGGAATTATTTTAAACAATAAACTAAAATACAAAATCAATTGATGACTTCAAGAATGACTTGAAGTGATTTTCACAAAAATCAACAGGTTAACGATTTAATATCTGCAACATCTGTACAGCAGCGAGTCCAGCAGTTTCGGTTCGAAGTCTACTTTTGCCCAAAGAGATAGGTTCGAAACCCTTTGAAATCGCCAGCTTGATTTCTTCAAGGTCAAAATCTCCTTCCGGCCCAATTAAAATAAGGTAGTCTCGGGCGGGTTTGGCTACGTCCAAAAGATGATTTTGGTGGTTTTCATCCACATAGGCAATAAACTTTTGAAAACCCGAAAATGCGGGATCCGCTATCAAATCAGAAAAGCTGATGTCTGAATGGACTTTGGGTTTAAAGTATTGCTTGCTCTGCTTACAAGCAGAAATGATTTTCTTTTCGAGTCTGTCGGTTTTCAAATAGGTTCTTTCCGAATTTTGACTCTTCATCAGGTAGATTTCATGAAAACCGATCTCTGTAATTTTCTCTACCATCCATTCCATACGGTCAGGACTTTTGGTAGGGGCAATGGCTAGATGAATTCGAAAATTATCTTCCGGAGTTTTTTCAACATCGATTACCAGAAGGCTAGTCTTCTTGGGATTAGCATCTTGAATCCTGCAATGATACAAATTGCCATTTCCATCTGTCAGATCTACCGAATCACCTGTTTTTTTCCTTAAAACGCGAATCAGATGTTTGGATTCTTCAGGTTCGAGGTGTATTTCAGGAGGCTGAATATTTTCTTGAAAAAAAAGCGGCATGGTTGATTTTTGATACAAAAAAAGCACATTTCCCGAAAGAAATGTGCTTTAACCAAATTAACCTTAACCTATAATCAACCTTTTGAAATTTCCATATTTACGGATTTCCCTTTGATGGTGTTTTGCTTCATGATGCGAATTACATGATCTGCATCTTTCTGCGGTACGTCCACAAAGGAGAAGTTGTCGAAGATGTCAATTCCACCGATGCTTCGTCCAGGGATTCCTGCTTCGCCGGCGATTGCACCTACGATGTCATTGGGACGGATACGGTCACGCTTTCCAAGGTTGAGGAAAAGTCTGGCCATATTGGCTTCAGTAGCTCTTCCGCCACCTCTACGCTCTCGACCGCCTTCTCTTCGCTCGCCACGACGTGCACCATCGCGATCTCTTCCGCCACGCTCAAATCGTCCGCCTCTATCTCCGCGATCATTTCTTTCTCTTCTTCTGTCCTGGAAGGAAGGAAGGGAGAAATCCTGATCTCTAAGTTCTTTAACAGCCTCACCCATGGTCATCTTGATTAGACCTAGCGCAATTTGCTCTGGGGTAAGTCCTTCAGTAAGTAATTGACCCAAAGTTTCTTCGAAGATCTGATTGTCTTCTTCTTTGGCCAAGGTGCGATGCACATCTTTCACCAACTGAGCTTTCTTCATGTCAATCAGTTCGTTGACAGAAGGAGGATCCATTTTATTAATTGAAGCCTTCGTGAATCGTTCAAGATCCTTAATCTTCATCGTATCTCTACGACCGGTCACGAAGTTGACAGCTACACCGGATTTACCTGCACGGCCTGTTCTTCCGATTCTGTGTACGTAGTATTCTTCGTCCAAAGGAAGATCGAAATTGAATACTGCCTCTACATTGTCCACGTCGATTCCTCGAGCAGCCACATCGGTAGCTACCAAGACATTACAGATTCCCTTGCGGAATTTACCCATCACCTTGTCTCGCTGAGCCTGTGAAAGGTCACCGTGCAATGCTTCTGCGACGATTCCTCTTGATCCGAGAGATTCAGTTACCTCATCAGTCATTCGCTTCGTGTTACAGAATACTACAGAAAGGTTGTAATTATTTACGGTCATCAATCGAACCATCAATTCCATTTTAAGTGAAGGCTTCACTTCGTAGAAGATTTGCTCGATACGATCTACTGTCAGTTCTTTTTTCGCAACTTTGATGATGTGCGGGTCATTCTGATACTTTCTGGTCAAATCCATGATGGGCTTGGCCATAGTAGCAGAGAAGAAGACGGTTTGTCTTTCTTCAGGCATTTCTTGAAGGATAGCTTCGATATCATCTCTAAAGCCCATATCCAACATTTCATCCGCCTCATCCAATACGATGATTCCAGCATCTTCAAGTTTCAAGGTACCTCTGTTGATGTGATCTTGAACTCGACCTGGCGTACCTACTACGATTTGTACGCCTTTCTTCAGTGTTCGAATCTGCTTGTCGATTGATTCTCCACCGTAGATAGCTACAGAAGTGATTTTGCGATGGTACTTGGATAGTTTTTGGAATTCACCTTCTACTTGTACTGCTAGCTCGCGAGTAGGGCAAAGAATGATAGCCTGAGGTTTGTTGAATTCGGGGTCGACCAAATCAATGATCGGAATAGCGAATGCTGCTGTTTTACCTGTACCCGTTTGGGCTTGACCGATTACGTCATGTCCTTCGAGTACGTAAGGGATAGCTTGCTCTTGAATTGGGGAAGGTTGGGTATAGCCCATCTCTTCCACTGCCTGTAGAATTTCTTTCGAAATCCCCAGGTCTGAGAATTTTGTGTTGTTTTCCATGATGTTTCCTTACTTTTTCTTGCCATGTTCCTTGATCCCAGACAAGCGACAGTAAGGAAATCACGGCTCGAAAAAATTATTCTATGTCAAAATTGACGGTGCAAAAGTATGTATAAATATTTTGTAAAACAAGAATAGGCTTGAATGTTTTAGAATAATGTTTAAAAAATCGAGAGATTTATAAAAAATAATTTGGTAGACCCTCGTAGAGATTGCTTTTAAAGGAAGGTTCTATCTGAGGAGGCTTCTTTCATCATTTTTTCTGCCAAGTCTTTTCCCAGATAGCGATCGATCAGCCCATGTCCAAGATAGAGCAGGGGAGTAAGTAGAATTGCAACTGAAAATTTGTAGACATAGTTGATGATTCCCACTGCGATCACTTGGCTTAGTTCCCAATTTCCGAAGATGTAGAATGCTATTCCCAAGACCACAAATGAATCGAAAAACTGACTGACCAAGGTGGAGCCTGTGGCACGCAACCAGATCATTTTTGATCCGGTGACGGCTCGTAGTTTTTGGAATACAAAAACATCTACTAACTGCCCCAAGAGAAAGGCGGTGAGTGAACCGATGATGATTCCCAATCCCTGTCTGAATATGGTATTGAATGCATAGGAAATATCAAAGGAATCTCCCGAAGGTGTTTGTGCATTGACATCCAGCCAAAAATCAGCTGGTACCAAAATGGTCACGACGCTGATAACAACAAATACATAGGCAATCAATCCTGCCGTCAGAAAACTGATCTTACGAACGCCCTTCTTTCCAAAATACTCATTAATGATATCCGTGGTCACAAAGACAATCGGCCAAATAACGGCGCCTGCGGTCAAATTGAAGTCCAGGATATATTCCCCAAAAAACTTCCAATTGACAGGCTCAAAACCAAAAGTTCGCTCCGCTGAAAATATTTTCACTCCAATAATCTCCGCCAAGATGGCATTGGTCAGAAATATTGAACCCAAAATGATGAAGAGGTTGGTCTTTTTGGAAGATTCGTTGCGTGTCATAGTTGATAAGTTTCTCCCTCTACACTCAGTTCAACATTTTCGAATATCGGTTTGGCTTCCTCTAGCATGGGATTCAGATCCTTATATCTAGACGAGAAATGGCCTAAAATCAGTTTTTTTACGGAAGCTGCTGCCGCTATGGATGCTGCCTGACCTGCTGTGCTATGCATGGTAAGCTCTGCTCTTTCTTTCTCTGCATCCAAGAAAGTAGACTCATGATACAGTAAATCGACCTCGGCGATGTATTCTTTTAATTCGGGCCAATAAATGGTGTCCGAACAATAGGCATAAGTCCGTGTAGGTTCTTGTGGGTAGCAGTATTCTCTCACCGGATAGAATGAACCATCCACGCCGATATAGTCCATTCCTTTCCGAAGGGATTTAATAGCTTCAACGGGTAGCTTTTCGGCTTCCAATTTCGATTTGATCAGATTACGAAGACCTGCTTTTTCTTTGATCAAAAAACCTGTGGTAGGAAGACGGTGGCGAAGCGGGAAGCTATAAACCATCAATTGTGGGGTGTTTACCAATAGATTTAATCCATCATCAGTAGTAATATGAAAATCAATTGAATATGTCAATTGAGTATTACTCCATCTAAAATGAGTACTGATGATTTCATCTAGACCTTTTGGTCCAAAAATAGTCAAGGGATTGCTTCTCCTAGCCAAATGAAAACTGGATAATAATCCAATCAAGCCCAGGTAGTGATCCCCGTGAAGATGGGAAATAAAAATGTAGTCCAACTTGGAATACTTCAGCCGAAACCTGCGAAGTTGCATTTGTGTGCCTTCTCCACAGTCGATTAGCATCAATTCACTTCCCAGCTTTACGAGTTGGGAGGTGTGATTGCGACCATGTACAGGAATCGATGAAGTATTCCCCAGTATCGTTACCTCAAATTCTGGTCTCAATCCTCTTCTTCCTCGTCCTCTTCTACTGACCCGTTTTCAATTTCATGCATGAAGACCGCTTCTCCAGCCTCTTCCAAGTCATTGACTAGATTAAGCTTTTTGTCCAGCATGGAGATTTTCAAAAGCTTCAGCACATGATCCTGCACACCGGAGATCAAAAACAAGCCTCCATTGTTTCCATATTCACGATCTCCAACCAATAAGGCGCTAAGCCCTGAGGAATCTACATACTTTACATGGCTCATGTCTAGTACAAGCTTTTCGTAACCTTCTGCATGCACGGTCAAAAGCTCAGATTTCAACTTTGGTGCTAGCGTGGAGTCCAATTTTTCCTCCATAGGAGTGAAAATCACGTATTGTTCTTTTTTGTCAATGCTATACTTCATATTAATTGTGTTTTGCCCATCCTTCGAAATGAAAGGGTGAATCTTGCTCGGAAATTAAATCAAAAACTAATTTACCTCCCTGCTTGATATTTGTTGATTTTAGTTTTCGTTTAGATACTTTTTTATTGCTTCTTCGATGCGGGTTTCGATGGCATCGGTTTCAGCTTTTACAAATTTTTCTCCGGTGATTTTTTCGAAAAGCTCAATATAGCGATCCGAAATGCTTTGTACAATTTCATCAGTCATTTCAGGCACCACTTGGCCATCTTTTCCCTGAAAGCCATTTTCAATCAGCCATTGTCTCACAAATTCCTTCGATAATTGGCGCTGAGGCTTTTCCTCCTTTTGGTTCTGCTCGTATCCATCCGCATAGAAATATCGACTGGAATCCGGTGTGTGAATTTCGTCAATTAGGTAGATTTCTCCCTCGTACTTCCCAAATTCATATTTGGTGTCCACCAGGATCAACCCCTTTTCTTTCGCCATCTCCTGTCCGCGTTTGAATAAGGCTCTTGTATACTTTTCCAAGACTTCATAATCCTCCTTGCTGACGATTCCTTTCGCTAAGATGTCCTCTTTGGAAATATCCTCATCATGTCCTTCGGAAGCTTTGGTAGTGGGTGTAATAATGGGGGTGGGAAAAGCATCATTTTCCTTCATTCCTTCTGGCATCGGGACACCACAGATCACTCGCTTTCCGGCTTTATACTCGCGAGCGGCATGTCCAGACAGGTAGCCACGGATTACCATTTCTACCTTGAATGGCTCGCATCGTTTTCCTACTGTGACATTGGGATCGGGAGTGGCAGTGACCCAATTTGGTACTAAGTCAGAGGTAGCTTCAAGGAATTTGGCTGCGATTTGATTTAATACCTGGCCTTTGAAAGGAATAGGGCGTGGAAGCACCGCATCGAAGGCAGATATCCGATCGGAAGCCACAACCACAAGTTCTTTGTCGAAAATATAGACATCTCTTACCTTTCCTTTGTAAAAGTCAATTTGTGCAGGAAATTGGAAGTTGGTCTCTTTGATTGCGTGGCTCATGATTCAGATGTTTTGGCAAAAATAGGAAAGCTTTTTTTCAATTAAAGAGAATGATTAGTAATCAATCTTTTTTCTAATCGATTCTTTTTTCTCGGTTCGGATCAGCTCGCCTGATTCATCGTAATACTCCCAAGTGCCAGTAGGAATTCCCCGCTGGTAAAAGCGAACTTCCTCGACTGAGCCATCTTCCCGAAATACTTGCACTTCACCGGATTCAAGTCCTTGAAGGAAAGTGACTTCCATTTTCAATTGTCCATTTGGGTGATAATGGAGCTCTCTACTGGCTAGATCAGATCTGGGAGAAAACTCTCGGATCAAAGCTTTCTTTCCATCTGGATGAAAGGTTTCAAGAGGGCTGGTTGGGATTCCGTTTTTAAAAGTGATTTTTTGACGCAGTTTTCCATTTTCATAGAATTCTTTCGACTCACCGGTAATTGTCCCATTTTTATAAGTGGCCTGTTTTTGGATACTTCCATCCGGAAAATATTCCAGGTATTCACCATCTAAGAATCCCTTCTTATAATTGGCTACGATAGCTTTGCTACCATCTTCATGGAAAGTAAGTTCTTCTCCTTCTAGCTCCCCATCTTGGTAAGTTGCTCTCCGTTTGATTTTACCAGTTGGGTAATACTCTTCATATGGCCCCTGAAGCCTGCCTGCTTCAAAATGGATAATTTGCTGCACAGCACCATCTCGGAAAAAGCGTTCACTTTTTCCATTGGGGACATTGTTCGAAAATTTAGTCCTGTCCTGAAGCTGACCATCTTCAAAGTAAGTCTTTACGGTTCCTTCGATTTGGTCATTTTCGTATCGGAGCTCTTGTCTGATTGTGCCGTCCAGAAAAAAGGTCTGACTCACTCCATGCTTCAGATTATTTTGAAAAGGAATCGTCCGCAGGGTGTCGCCTGTATCCGGGTTCAATTCTACGAAAAGTCCCTCACGCTGATCGGCTTTGAGGTTTCCGAGTAGAATCAATTTGCCCTCTTCATTAAATCGCTTCAGGGTACCTTCCGCCTTGCCATTGACAGTGGGGTAGATCTCTTTGAGTATGGTTTGCTGCTCGTCATAAAATACCCGAACCATTTCCTGTCCATAGACGGGACTGAGGCTGATCAGAAGTAGAATGAAGGGTGCAAAACGTTTCATAAAAAAATCCGCGACAGAATATGCCGCGGATAGTTTGTGGGTTTGATTATAATTTTTCGATGACCATGGCAGAAGCACCGCCTCCTCCATTACATATTCCGGCTACACCGATGGAGCCGGATTGCTGATGAAGGACTGAATTCAAGGTAGAAATAATTCTAGCACCTGATGCTCCCAGTGGATGTCCAAGAGAAACAGCTCCACCATAGACATTTAGCTTGGCTGGGTCTAATTTCAATTCTTTTTGATTGGCTAAAGCAACCGCTGAGAAGGCTTCATTGATTTCATAGAAATCGACCTCATCGGCACTGATACCCGCATGCTGAATGGCTTTTGGGATAGCCAAGGCCGGAGCAGTGGTAAACCAAAGCGGGTCTGTAGCGGCATCTGCAAAGCCTCGGATTTTGGCTAGTGGCTTAAGTTCCAATTCATCTGCTTTTTCCTTGCTAACCAAGACCAAAGCAGAAGCTCCATCATT
Organism: Algoriphagus marincola HL-49; assembly: GCA_001314815.1. Lineage (GTDB taxonomy): Bacteria > Bacteroidota > Bacteroidia > Cytophagales > Cyclobacteriaceae > Algoriphagus > Algoriphagus marincola_A. The sequence goes on along the minus strand of LJXT01000003.1, from coordinate 8,345 downwards.
CATGGTAGATGCGTTGGCTGCTGTGACTGTGCCTTCCTTATCAAATACCGGACGGAGACTTGGGATTTTTTCAAACATGACGTTTTTGTACTCCTCATCTTCATCGATCAGAATGGTTTCGCCTTTTCTGCCCTTCATTTCTACAGGAACTACCTCATCTTTGAAGTATCCTTTTGCCCAAGCATCAGCTGCACGCTGGTAGGATTGAATGGCATAGGCATCTTGTTCCTCTCTGGAGATGTTCATTTCTTTGGCAGTGTTGTCGGCGCAGTTGCCCATCGGGAATTTATAATACACCTCAAAAAGTCCATCTTTTACAAGGCCATCTACAAACTCCGCATTGCCGTATTTGTAGCCAAAACGAGCTTTAGGCACATAAAAAGGAACATTGGACATGCTTTCCATACCTCCAGCCACAACTACATCGTTGATGCCAAGCATGATGCTTTGAGCTCCAAACATGACCGATTTCATACCTGATGCACAAACCTTATTTACCGTGGTACAAGGAACTTGATATCCTATTCCCGCTCCAATCGCGGCCTGTCTTGCGGGTGCTTGACCTAAGTTGGCCGAAATGACATTTCCCATAAAAACTTCTTGGACAGCCTCGGCTTTTACGCCCGACTTTTCCAAGGCGCCTTTGATGGCAGTAGTTCCTAGCTCTACTGCTGTTAGTCCTGAAAGTTTTCCACCGAAACTACCAAGTGGAGTCCGGACGGCTGACACGATGTATACTTCTTTGAACATGTTTATTTGGGTTTTTCTGATAAAATATTTCGCTTTTGGGTTTACCAGTCAGGAATTCCCCGCTTGGGTCGCTGAGTGGCCTTTTTTCGATTCTGTTGAATGTAGCGGAGCTCTGCGGCATTCATACTCTCAAGAATCTGTGCAGCTTGCTCAGACGTCAAGTTCATCGCTTTTAGCTTTTCTTTGAATTCTTCTAAAGCCTTTTGACGCTCAGCAAGGTTGGCGTCCATTTGATCGTTAGCGTTTTCACTGGCCGGATCTTGGCTTTTTTCCTGAGGATCTCCGGATTCAGATTCTTTTGCCTGATCCTGCTCTGTTTTTTCTCCCTGCTCTTGATTTTGCTGCTGTTCGCCCTGCTCTCCCTGACTTTGTTGGTTCTCTTGGTTTTGCTGTTCTTGGTTTTCTTGATTTTGCTGCTCTTGATTTTGATTTTGCTCTTCTTCTTGCTCTTGTTCAAGCTTCTCTTTCAATGCTTGCAGTTTGTTATCTCCCGGAAATTTACTCAAGCCATCATTCACGGTTTGGAGTGCTTGTTCCTTTTCAGTTTTGACGTAGGAGCGAGCAGCTTTATTAAAAAAGTCACCGGCTGTCTGTGCATAGGACGCCAGTGAAAAGGTGAAAATGATTGCTGAAAGTAGTATTAACTTATTTTTCATTGATCTCTGTGACTTCTTGAAGAGTGGTGATGAATTGCTGGTAAGCTGCCACGGTTTGATCCTGAGCTAGCGCTTCATTCATAAGGTTTAACGCATCTCGGAACCGGAATTGTTCAACCAATCGATCAGCTTCTGCTTTTTTTCGCTTGGCAAAGTCTGATGGATCGGGAGGATTCTCCTCTTGATTTTTCCGTTCTTCGTCTCGCTTCATCCATCTGGCAAGCAATTCATAATTATATCTTGCGACTTCATTCAATGGATCCTTGATTAAGGCAGTTTTGAATTTACTAAGCGCAGCTTCGTATTCTTTTTTGTTTCCAAGTAAAACACCTCCTTGGTTGTAAGCGAATGAAGAGAGAATCATATCCGCGCTTGTACTTGCTTTGTCATAGTAACCTGCTGCCTCATCAAGCTTCTCCGAATACTGAGCACTGAGACCTAGGTTAAAATCCAACTCACTGTAGTTTACACCGAAGCGTTCTTGCAAGGCAAGATGATCCTGGTAGGATTGTTCATATTCTCCATTGGCAAAACTCTCCCCAGCCACATCAATCGCAGCATTCAATTCCGAATCACGCATCCATGAGGAAGGAATGAGTAAAAGAAGACCGATGATTAGTTTTCCTCCGTTCATGCTCAAAGTTTAATGGTTTTGATTGGAAGAATCATATCCAAAACTGAAAGGATCAATCCTGCAAGCAGAAAATAGAAATATTTATTGGAAGAGGCTTCTACCTGTCGGGTACCGATGGTGCCGCCTTCCAATCGCTCTAGATTACCGATCAAATCACTGACTTCCTGAGAAACGTCCGATATTTCGAAATACCTGCCGCCTGTTTCAATGGCGATTTTCTGAAGCGCATCCCGGTCTAGCCTTGTTTCGGCAGGTCTCCCTGTATTGGGATCAATCACCACGCCATTTCCGCGAGGAATAGAGCTTCCGGCATCTGTACCGATTCCTAAAGAAAACACCTTGATGCCAGCTTCAGCGAGCGAAGCGGCTACATCCTCATATTCTCCTCCGAAGTCCTCTCCATCTGAGATCAAAACCACTGATTTGGATTTGACTTCTGGAGAAACATCGCTAATAAATCGATCTAAGGCCATTCTAAGTGGACCACTTAGGTCAGTGCCAGCATTAGGAACCAAGCCGGTATTGAGTCCATCCAGGTAAAGCTGAACGACATTTTGGTCAAAAGTCAATGGACATTGCATGTAAGCTTCTGAGGAAAAAATAATCAGGCCAATTCGATCAGAAGGAAAATTTTTGATCAATTCCTTCAATTCAAATTTAATCCTTTGTAGACGGCTAGGGCCGATATCTGTCGCATTCATGGACTGAGATAGGTCAATGGCTAGGAAAATATCCTTGCCTTCCTCTTTGACTTCCTTGGTCGATGTGCCAATAGAAGGTCCTGCAAATGCGATAAGAAAAAGAATAAAGTAGCTTGTTCGCAGAATGAGTTTAGTAAGCAATCGTCGTTTTTCGACTTTAAGTCGGCGATTGATCAACCAGAATCTGGAGATGTAAAATAAGTACCCCAAAGCAAAAGCTCCGGCTAGAATGATTAAAAGTTTGAAATCAGGATATGCCCAAATCATGGCCTGAAATTATAAAATAATTAGCAAGGAAATAACCTTTGGGATGAATGGTAAGTTTAGATTTGTGACTCCATTTGAAAATTAACAAACATTAAGCCGCCTAGGCCGTGTACTTGAAAGCTGAATTATATCCTACCTGATGTCCAAAGCCATTTTTTTCAAAATTCTAATTCTATTAATAAGCTTACTTCCTCTTCGTTCTATCGCTCAAGAGCAGCTGATAAAGGGTGTTGTGATTGACGTGGATAATTCATTTCCTCTTCCGGGCGCGAATATCTACTGGGAAGGAAATAAAACGGCCGGGGTGGTTTCTAACCTTGAGGGTGAATTTGAGATCAGTGTGGTTGATCTTCCTGCTAACCTGACTATCTCATTTGTTGGTTATCAGACATCTATTCGTGCCATCACGGAAAAAGATGTCAACAAAACCGTCAAAATATTTCTTCGCCCTGATGAGTTATCACTTGACGAGGTGTTGATTCAGGAATTGCGTCCTGATCAGAATATCAGAAGTCTGGAAACCGGAAAAAACAGCGTTCCGATTCAGACGATCAAAAATATTCCCGCCTTATTTGGAGAAGTTGACTTGCTTCGGAGTTTGCAGTTGTTGCCTGGTGTACAGACAGCAGGAGAAGGGACCACGGGTCTTTTTGTAAGAGGAGGATCGGCTGATCAAAACCTAGTCCAAATAGATGGAGCCCCAGTTTATAATCCTTCCCACTTTTTTGGATTCTTTTCGGTCTTTAATCCAGATGCGCTTAGTGGAGTAGAACTTTATAAGGGAAATATGCCCGCTTCTTTTGGAGGTAGGCTTTCCTCGCTAATAGATGTATCCCTCAAAGAAGGAAATAACCAACAAATCCACGGAGAAGGCGGGATAGGAACTATTTCATCCCGATTAACCGTAGATGGGCCACTCTTTTCCGAAAACTCTACCTTCATAGTTTCTGGACGTAGAACCTATGCTGATGTATTTTTGGGCTTTGCAAGAGATGAAGAAATTCGAAATAACAAGCTGAATTTTCACGACCTCAGTGGTAAAGCTGTATTTCGAATCGGTGACCGTGACCGCTTAAGTGTAAGTACCTATCAAGGGAGGGATTTTTTGGGGCTTGACGATCAGTTTGGCTTGGGCTGGACTAATTGGGTGAGTGCTGCCACCTGGTCTAGAAATATCAGTGACGATACCTTTTTCGACTTGAATGCCTACCATTCGCGCTATCGGTATTCGATCGACTTCGACGATCCGGAGAATGGCTTTGAATGGGGCAATAACCTTTCTGAATCAGGTGTAAAAGGAACTTGGCAAGTCAATCGAAAAGGAATCAATACCTATTGGGGCTTTCACTCTCAATATTATCGATTTGCGCCCATTGAGTTTACTCCTGCCCCTGGAAGTAATATTCAAGGTATATCCACCAATTCAAAAAATGGGCTGCTCAACAATATTTTTGCAGGCACTTCTCTGGATATCACGAGTAAGCTTAGTGTGGAAGCTGGACTTCGATGGGGTTTATACAATCAGCTCGGAAATGGGGTCAAGTATGAGTATGAAGGAGGTATTCCCGGTCCTGAAGCAGAAGTGATAGATTCGGTTCGCTACGATCGCTTCCAAAATATCCAATTTTATCAAGGTTTGGAGCCACGCTTAGCTTTCCGATATCTTTTCAATGATAAGTTTTCGGTCAAGTCTGCCTACAATCGAAATTTCCAATACGTGCAGATCGCTTCCAACAGCTCGGCAGGTCTTCCTATTGACCGCTGGATTTTGGCGGATAGTTATGTCAACCCGATTAGAAGCGATCAGTTTTCTTTGGGTTTCTTCAGAAATTTTGAAGAAAACAAATGGGAGCTGTCTGTGGAAGGATATTATAAAACACTGGAGGGAATCATTGATTTGAGAAATGGGGCTCAGGTTCTATTCACAGATAATGTAGAAACTGAAATCCTTTCCGGAAGAGGATGGAGCTATGGCGTGGAGTTTTTACTTCGAAAAAATATAGGAAAAACTACTGGATGGCTAGCTTATACCTGGTCTCGAGCTTGGAGAGAAATTGAAGGTATCAGTCAAGGGCAGGCCTACAATCCGCGATTCGATCGGCCACATGATGTCACTTTGGTACTGAACCATAAGTTTTCTCCGAAGTGGTCTGCCGGATTGACCTTTATTTATACTACTGGTCAGGCGGTCACTTTCCCGATAGGCACCTATCTCGCCGATAATCAGCAATTGCCTTTGTTCTCACCATTTAGAAATGAGGACAGATTTCCTGACTATCACCGGATGGACGCTTCTGTCACTTGGAAAAACTCCAATAAGGGCAAGCGATGGAGGGGAAGCTGGAATTTCAGTATTTACAATCTGTACGGCCGTAAAAATCCATTTGCCTACGAGTTTAGAGAGATATACAACGACGATATTACCGTCAGTCCTTCCGATGGGCCTGTAGAATCTTCCCGACGGGGTATTGTGATGACTTACTTATTCACTTTTCTTCCATCTATCACCTATAACTTCCAGTTTTGATGAAGCGGTTACTTAGCATATTGTTAGCAATTAGTTTTTTTTCCTGCCAAGAGGAAGTGGAACTGCCATTAGCTACTATTGACGGCTTGATTCCTGTTATAGAAGGTAGCTGGACGGATAATCCTAGTTTCAATCAAGTGCGAATTTCATTAGCCCAGGATTACTTTGATAATTCTGATGAACTTTTGATTCAGGATGCGGAAGTATCTATTCGAAATCTAGAGACTGATGAAACAACAAGGTTTGAGTTTTTACCTCAGTTTGGATTCTACAAGCCTTTTGACCCTAGGTCAGTAGCTCGAATAGGAGAGAGCTATGAATTGCTCGTGAAATGGAATGAACAAGAATATCGATCCCAAGGGACGATGTTGGAGCCACCGGTATTGGATAGTTTGACTTTCGAATTTCGTGAGGAGCGCGTATTCAGAGAGGAGGGATACTATATCAAAGCTTATGGAAAGATTCCATTTGATGAGGATAATTACTATCGGATTCGAGTGATTGAAAATGATACACTCAAAAACGATCGGGGGGATTATTTACTTTTCGATGACACCTTCGGAGTAGAGTTTTTTACTCAGGGTTTAGAGTTGAATTATTCTTTTGAAAAAGGAGATCAGGTTCGTTTGGAGCTTTTCCGTATGAACCGCGATGTATATGAATACTTTAACCAACTCGTTGGTCTACTATTTAATGATGGCGGACTCTTCAGTCCACCGCCTCAAAACCCTGATACCAATATCCAAATCACTCAAGGAAGCGGTGAGATTCTAGGTTATTTCTTTGTAGGTCCTGTTTTGACCGAATCCATTGAAATAGTAGAAGAGGAATAGTTTTTTTCCTCTAATTATATCAAATTCAAGAATTTACTTCCAATTTATTGAATGGAGTCCTCTCTTTTTTCAGGACTTTTTCAAGAAGATATTTGAATTAATCGCAATTCAGCTTTTGATTATTGAAGGCTTTTAATAAATTGTTACTAGTTAATATGAATCGTAGAAATACGAAAAATAAGTTGTATGTTTAATTAATTAATCTTACTATTGAGTTATGAAAGAGATTTCAGCAAATGAAGAACGCATGATGCGGGTACTTTGGAGAATTGGGCAAGGCTTGGTTCGAGATATTTTGAATGAGCTTGATGAGCCCAAACCGCCCTATACGACGATTGCTTCCACGGTACGCCTTTTGGAAAGCAAAGGATATCTGACGCACAAGGTTTATGGAAATACACACATGTATATTCCATTGATTTCTCAGGAGGAGTATTCCAAGGGTAAAATCAATCACATGGTATCTAATTTCTTCCAAGGTTCTGTGAGCAACTTTCTATCCTTCATGGTAAATGAGAAAAAAATCTCCAAAAATGAGATTAAAGATCTGCAGAAGCTGATAGATGATGCAGAAAAAAGCGCTAAGAAATGAAATGGCTGATTGATTTATGGATTGAAGGAAGTCTGATTCTGGCCATTGGCTTGTTGTTCTACAAGCTAACGCTGGAGAAACTCACCTTCTTCGAATGGAATAGGGGATTTTTGATAGTCCTTCTAGTTCTATCCATTGGATTGCCTTTTCTATCTTTTGAGTTTTCTAACCCAGAAAATGCATTGGCAGAGTATACCTTGCCTGCCTTTGAATTGGGTCAAGGGGTGGTTACCGAAGAAGTTTCTTTTGGCTGGATGGACCTAATGCTAACAGTATATGTGATCGGTTTTTCGATTGCCTTGCTGAAGGTTATTTTGGGATTGGTTAAACCGTTCTTCCAGCTTCAATTGGTTGAAAAGTTCAGTTACCAAGATCTGAAAATAGCTGTCAACCCAAGCTTTGAACCGGCTTCCTATTTTGGATATGTTCTTTTGCCCTATTTCGAGCCGGAGGAGGAAGATCAGCGTCAGATCTTACTTCATGAGTCGGTTCATGTGTCCAAAGGTCATTCATGGGATTTGCTGTTCACGCACTTGTTCAAGGCTGTATTCTGGTTTAATCCGCTAGCTTATCTCTATGAGAAGTTATTGCGAGAGATTCACGAGTTTCAAGCTGATCAGGGAGTGACGAAATCTTTTTCTCAATTCGACTATTCTCGGCTGCTTCTCAGGCTGATTGTGAAAGATCAAAGCTGGCAGCTTACCAATAGCTTTAATCAGTTTCAAACAAAAAAAAGAATTCTTATGATGAATCGAGAAAAGTCAAGAAGCACTGCCAAAAGCCGCTTTCTTATGGTGATTCCTTTGGTTTCGCTCATGGTTTTAGTATTTGCCTGTGATCAAAATCTTGCAGATGATGAATCAATCAAACCTGAAAACGTGGTTGAAATTCAAGATGCGGATGGCACCGTTCAATTAAAGGAAATGGTCAATGGAAAGCTTGTAGAGATCGAAGCGGATGAAATTTTTGATGTGGTTGAGACTCCGCCTACACCTTCAGGCGGTATGGCTGCATGGAATAATTACCTAAGTGAAAATCTAAAATATCCTGCCCAGGCGAAAGAAATGGGTGTCGAGGGTACAGTGATCGCGGTGTTCGTGATCAATACAGATGGATCCATCACAGATGTGGAATTGCTCCGTGGGATCGGTGCAGGCTGTGATGAGGAGGCAGTACGAGTGATTCAGAATGCACCCAACTGGGAGCCGGGCAAGCAACGAGGTCAAGCAGTTCGAACTCGCATGCGACTTCCGATTCGGTTTAAGTTGAGTTAGTAATTTGTTAAAAATTCTTCCCTACATTTGGAATTTGGAAACTAGTTCATAAATTAAGGTTAGTTTTTAATTACTAACCTTTAAATTATTAAATATGAAAATCCCCCCCCT